>NZ_LHCD01000019.1:0-101494 GCF_001262595.1 Methylobacterium sp. ARG-1 | reverse complement strand
CACATCGCCTCGGCGCTGACCCCCGGGGCCGGCAGGCGGATCGGCCGGTTGTAGCGGCGGTCCCGGCTTTCGTCGCACCAGCCGTCATCCGGGCGGGTCGCCCGCAGGGGTAAGGCCGTAGACGGCCGCAGGCCCAGATGATCCGGCCGGTAGGCGCCGCCCCGCAGGCGGAAGCGTCCGCGCGGCGAGCCGCCGTCGCCCTCGCGCTTGTCGCAGACGATGCCGCCCGCCCCGAGGGCGCAGGGGATCACGGCCGGGCCGACCAGGAGTTGCCCCCGGCGGCGGTCGCCGACCATCGCCCGGACCCGGATCTCGCTCAAGGTTACACGGACGGGTCCGGGCCGCTCACGCCGATGTCCACGCACCAAAGCCCCCTCCCCTGCCGGCGACACGCGCCCCCTTCGGCCCGCGCTGCCGCGGGTCTGGGACGGATCGGTGGGCGTTATGCCCGGTATCCAATACCGAAACCGCGAAAAATTGCGCGCAAGGCAATTTCCGGCCACAAACGCAGCCCTATCCTTGCCGTGGAACCCAGGCCGTCGAAGCCGGGATTCGGGAGCGAACCAGCCCACCGCCCTGCGCCGGGGGGACCGAACGCCCTCGGATTCCGGAGCGCCGGCCCCGTTTCCCTGGAGCCAGCCGTGTTGTCACACGATGGGCGGCGTGCTCCAGATCCTTGTCATCGCACGCTGTTTCCGGACCACGAATCGTCCGGTCCCGCAGCGTGTTCCAGGGCCCCGGACGATGTCGAATGTCTATCGCCTGCTGATCTGTGACGACGACGCGATCCTGCGCGACACGCTCACCGAGCAGCTCGATCTCTGCGAAGAATTCACCGTGGTCACCGAGGCCAACGCGGCGGATGCGGTCCGGCGGGTCGGAGCCGAGCGCATCGATCTGGCGGTGATGGATGTCGGCCTGCCCGATCTTGACGGACGCGAGGCCGTGCGCCGGATGCGCGCCGGCGGCTTCCGCGGCCCGGTGATCATGCTCACCGCGCAGGATTCCGAGGCGGACCACGTCGAGGGGCTCGAGGCCGGCGCCAACGACTACGTCACCAAGCCGTTCAAGTTCGGCATCCTGCTCGCCCGGATCCGCGCGCATCTGCGCAGCCATGAGGCGTCCGAGGACGCGGTGTTCCAGATCGGCCCCTACACGTTCCGACCCGGCGCCAAGCTGCTGGTCGGCGAGCGCGGCTCGAAGCTCAAACTCACCGAGAAGGAGACCGCGATCCTGCGGTTCCTTTATCGGGCCGGCCGGGCCGTGGTGAACCGCGACACGCTGCTCGCCGAGGTCTGGGGCTACAACGCCCACGTCACCACGCACACGCTGGAGACGCACATCTACCGGCTGCGCCAGAAGATCGAGCCGAACCCCGCCACCGCGGCGATCCTCGTCACCGAAGGCGGCGGCTACAAGCTGCTGCCCTGATCGCCCCTGCGTCTCACGGTAAGAACCGAGAGCCAACCCTGATTGCAACGCGATCGGGAAGGGCTTTAGGGATTTGCGTGTAAGCGAGGCTCAGGCTCGTTTGCGCGCAGGTGGTGGGGCGGTTCTTTGGGGCTCGACGACGACATCGCGATCCTCGCAGACGCGCCGCTGTTCGGCTTCCTCGACCGGGACGCCCTGCGCCTGCTGACCTTCGCGGCCGAGCGGCGCGAGCTGGCCGACGGCGACCTGCTGTTCGCCCGCGGCGACCCGGCTGATGGCGGCTTCGTGGTGATGTCGGGCACGATCCGGCTGGCGCCCCGGGTCGCCGAGGCCGAGCCGGTGCGGGCCGGGCGCTCGGCGCTGATCGGGCAGCTCGCTCTGTTCGTGCGCGGGACCCGCCCGACCGAGGCCCGGGCCGAGGGTGCCGCCGAGGTCATGCGGATCACCCCCACGCTAATGCGCCGCGTGCTGGAGGAATTTCCCGCGGCCGCGCAATCCGTCTACGACACCCTGGCGATCGACCTGGTCGACCTCGTCGCCGATCTCGACCGCGTGCGGGTGCTGCTGGAGGATTGAGCGGGATGGATTGCGACTGTCCCGGGTGACAGCCCCGGTGCCCGCTTGTAAGCACGGGCTTCCGTAGAATGTCCCTCCGCAAGAGCAGCGTGCGCCCATGTCCACCTCCGACCTCGCCAAGACCATCGAGACGGCCTGGGAGGAGCGCGCCGGCATCTCGACGTCCACGCAGGGCGCCGTGCGCGAGGCGGTCGAGGAGGCGCTGAACCTGCTCGATTCCGGCAAGGCCCGGGTCGCCGAGAAGAGCGGCAATCAGGATTGGGTCGTCAATCAGTGGCTCAAGAAGGCGGTTCTGCTCTCCTTCCGCCTCAACGACATGGCGGCGATCGAGGGCGGCCCCGGCGGCGCGCCCTGGTGGGACAAGGTCGCCTCCAAATTCGCCGGCTGGGGCGAGGCCGAGTTCCGCGCCGCGGGCCTGCGCGCCGTCCCGGGCTGCTTCGTGCGCCGCGGCTCCTACATCGCCCCGGGCGCCGTGCTGATGCCGAGCTTCGTCAATCTCGGCGCCCATGTCGGCGAGGGTACGATGGTCGACACCTGGGTGACGATCGGCTCCTGCGCGCAGGTGGGGAAGAACTGCCACATCTCCGGCGGCGCCGGCATCGCGGGCGTGCTCGAGCCGCTCCAGGCCAACCCGGTGATCATCGAGGACGATTGCTTCATCGGCGCCCGCGCCGAGGTGGCCGAGGGTGTGATCGTCGGCCAGGGCAGCGTGCTGTCCATGGGCGTCTATATCGGCGCCTCGACCAAGATCGTCGACCGGACCACCGGCGAGGTGATGTATGGCCGCGTGCCGCCCTACTCCGTGGTGGTCTCGGGCACGATGCCCGGCAAGGCGCTGCCGGACGGCACCCCGGGCCCCGGCCTGTACTGCGCCGTGATCGTCAAGCGCGTCGATGCCGGCACCCGCTCCAAGACCGCCATCAACGAGCTGCTGCGCACCTGATTCTTTGGGACTCGAGGGCGGTCCGGTGGAGACGACGCGAAAGAACCTGGACCTGATCGTGGCGGGCTGGCCCGTGCCGACTCCCTGCGACGTGATCGGCACGGGGCGGGACGCGCTGCTGCTGCCGGCCCTGTCCACGATCTCGGACCGGGCCGAGATGCGCGACCTCGCCCACGCCGTCGGCTCGGACTATCGCTGCCTGGTGCCCGATTGGCCGGGCTTCGGCGCCCGGCCGCGGACCCGCCTGCCGCTGGAGCCGGGCACCCTGCACGCCTTCCTGGACGCGCTGCTCGCCGCCGCGCCCGGCCCCTACGCGATTGGGATCGCGGCGGGCCATGCCGCCGGCTACCTGGTCGCCGCGGCGCGACGACACCCGAAAGCCTTCGAGCGCCTGGTGCTGGTGGCGCCGACCTGGCGCGGGCCGCTGCCCACCGCGATGCCGAGCCGGGCGCACTGGTTCCCGCGGATCCGCCAGGCCGTAGAGGCGCCGCTCCTCGGCGATGCGCTCTACCGGCTCAATATCAGCCCGCCGATCATCGGCCGGATGATGCGCGCCCATGTCTACGCCGACCCGGCCCATGTCACCCCGGCCCTGGTCCGGGCCAAGCACGCGGTCACCCGCCAGCGCAACGGCCGGTTCGGCACCGCCGCCTTCGTCACCGGCGGCCTTGACCCGGTGGGCGACCGCACCGCCTTTCTGGACCTGTTCGGGGACGATCTGCCGCCGACCCTGGTGCTGCGCCCCGAGAAGGCCCCGCGCCGCTCGGGCGCCGAGATGGACGCGCTGATCGCCCACGGCCGGGTCATGGGCGTCCCGATCCCGGGGGCGCTCAGCCCGCACGAGGAGTTCCCCACCGCGGTGGCGGCCGCGATCCGAGCGGCTTAGCCGGCACATTGCTGGATCCAAAAGGTCCGGGACCTTTTGCGGGTCCAGGGCCGATCCCTGGCCGCATCAGGGCTCAGCCTTCGGGAACCCATGTTCCGGCGGCATCGTGATCACGCCGCGATGGTAGGGGAAGCGGGCGCGCTGGAGCGGGTCCGGCCCGGTGAAGATCAACCGCGTCCGGAACGACACCGGGCTGACGCACAAGAGATAGCCCCGCAGGGCCTTGTCATCGGGTACGAACAGGGCGGTCGTCAGATACCGGCTCTCCGCCCGGACCCAAGCGGGCATTCGCAAACCCCAGCGCCGCGCCAGATGCTCCCCGGTCCCGCCCAGGAACGCATCGGCCTCCGGAAGCCCGAGCAGACCCGGTTCGTCGGCGATGAACGCCGCCTGCTGCGCGCCATCGCCGTCGGCGGCATAGAAGGCGTCGAGGAAGTCGCGCAGATGGTGCTCCCAATCCCCGTCCTCCCGCGCCCGCTCGACGACCTCCGCCAGGGAATGCGGTCTCATGGCGCCGACTTGATGACCGCAGGAAACCGAGCTCGCACCTCCGGCGACGGGTCCTCGCCGTAGATCGAGCGATAGAGGCGCTCGAGCGCCTCCATATCGCTTAAGCCCAGGTGAGCCGAGAGGGCGCGTGCGTCGTTCAGGTCCCAGTCTCCGCGGTCGAGGCTCTGCAAGGCGTGCAACTTCATCGCCAGGAGGTAGGTCGGGCTAGCCAGGACGGTCCGAAGTCCTGGTGTCCCACCGGTGGGATACGTGCCGGACACGGCGAACAGGGATTCGTCCTCCTCAAGCGGAGTGAACATGCCGACGGCATCGTTGAGCCAGTCCGCCTCCAGCCCCATCCGCGCGGCGACACGGATCACCGAAGGCGCGAGCGCCGATTCGTCATAGCCGGCCCGCACAACCGCATCGACATCCTCAGTGGTGCGTCGCCATGCGAATTGCAGCATTAGCGCGCCGCCACCGTAGACGGCCAGCTCGACGAAGCGCCCATGCTCAGCGAGGTCGGCACCGAGTGCTTCGAAAGCCTCCAAGAGGCGGGGGCGGTCGAGGGGCTGGGCCATGCGGTCGAGAAGCCGAAACGGGGATGCCACAGCGTGCGCGCGGCCGGCAGCCCCGGTCAACCGCCGCCCGTCCGTCACGGCGCCCTCTGGACAGGATCGGAGGCCTGTGCGCGGACTGAACCGTCCGGCCGAGCCGTTCGTTTGTCTGCGGGAGCGGCCCGCCTCCTTGCTCGATACCGCCACGGATCCGATGCTGCGCACCCTGTCCCTGCCGGCCCTCGCCGTCCTGATCGCCGCCGCGACACCCGCGCGTGCCGAGGATACGCCCCACCCTGCCCCATCGAACCCGCCGGCGGCGCCGTCCGTGGGCGCCGACACGCTCAAGCCCGGCAAGCCGGCGGTGAAGCCTTATCTGGCCGACACGGCCGTTCCCGACGCCCTCCAAATCCTGCCGCCGCCGCCGGCCCACGATGCGCCCCTCGACAAGGCCGACCGGGCGGCCTTCAACGGCACCCGCGCCCTGAAGGGCAGCGCCCGCTGGGAGATCGCCGCCAATGACGTGTCGGAGGGTGCGACCGCAGTCCTCGACAATTTCGCCTGCGTGCTCGGCACCCGGCTTGACCAGACCCGGGTGCCGGCGGTGCTCAACCTCCTCGAGCGCGCCCGGCTCGACCTCGCGCGCGCGACCCGTGGCCCGAAGGTCCATTACCGCCGGCTGCGCCCCTTCGTGGGGAACGAGGCGCCGATCTGCGTCCAGCGGACCCAGGCGCTGACCGACAGCTTCAGCTACCCGTCCGGCCACGCGACCCAGGGCTGGGCCTACGCGCTGATCCTGGCCTCCCTGGTGCCCGAGAAGGCGACCCCGATCCTGGCCCGGGGCCGGGCCTATGGCGAGAGCCGGGTCGTGTGCGGGGTGCACTGGCTCAGCGACGTGGCGGCCGGGCGGATCACCGGCTCCTCGGTCCTCGCCACGCTGATGGGCGATCCGGGCTTCCGGGCCGACCTGGAGAAAGCTCGGGCCGAGTTGCGGGGCGCCCTGTCCGGCGGCACGGCACCCGACCAAGCCACCTGCACCCGCGAAGCGGAGGCGTTGCGCGAACCGCCGCTGGAGTTCTGACCCTGGAACAATTACAGATTTTAACCTCTCTAAGTGTGTGATTTACAACACGTTTTCGGCTTGATCATCACCCCGTGAACGATGAATCCTGAGAGCGAAGCGCCGTCAAACAGCGCATCTCAGGGTTTGTCCATGTCCATGCGTTCCAGCGGCCTCGGGCTGCTCCTCACCTCCACGGCTCTGGCCACCGCCGCCACCGCACCGCACGCCGCCGCGCAGGGCGCGAACGTGCAGCTCAACGAGATCTCGGTTGAGGCCGCCCGCCCGGCTTCCGCGCCGGCAGCCGGAGCCGGCGGCGGCAATATCAGCCGCGGCGACGGCGACAGCTCCGCCACGAGCGGCGGGGGCGGCGGGCCTTCGGGGGTGACCGGCTACGTCGCGCGGGTGAGCCCCACCGCCACCAAGACCAACACACCGCTGATCGAGACCCCACAATCGGTCTCCGTGGTCACACGTGAGCAGCTCAACGACCGCAACGTGCAGGATCTGGCCCAGGCGATCGCCTACACGCCTGGCGTGTCGAGCAGCGTGTTCGGCTTCGATCCACGCTACGACGCCTTCTACATCCGCGGCTTCAGTGCGACCTACAACGGCATTTTCCGCGACGGTCTGCGCCTCAACGCCGTCGGCCTCACGATCCCGCGCAGCGAGCCCTATGGGCTGGAAGCGATCACCATCCTGCGGGGACCAGCCTCGGGGCTCTACGGTCTCGGCTCGCCCGGGGGCATCGTCGATTCGATCTCGAAGCGCCCGGTTTTCGTGCCCTTCGGCGAGGTGCAGTTCCAGGCCGGCAATTACGACCGCTTCCAGGGCAATTTCGACATCGGCGGCCCGGTCGACGGCACCGACGGGACGGTGGCCTATCGCGTGACCGGCGTGAAGCGCCAGTCCAATACCTATCTGCCGGGTGGGAACGACGACCGCATCTTCATCGCCCCGTCCTTCACGTGGCGGCCGGATGCCGACACCAGCTTCACGTTCTTGAGCGAATACTTCGAATCCCGCCTGCCCGGCACATCGTTCTTTTTCAACGATCCCGGTTTCAGGGTGACGAATTTCTACTCCGGCGACCCGGCATTCAACCAGTACAAGCAGCAGCAGTACCGTATCGGCTACGCGTTCGAGCACAAATTCTCGCCGGACCTGATCTTCCGCCAGAACTTCCGCTACTATGATGTCCGCGCCGACTACGATTACACGTCGATCACGGGCCTAAATCCTGCTCGGACCCTCGGCGCCCGCACCGCCGGCGCCTATTTGGACGCGTTGAGCCAGATCTCCCTCGACACGCAGCTCGAAGGCCACTTCGCCACCGGGCCGATCCAGCACACCCTGATCGGCGGCGTCGATTATGCCCATTACGACTACACGCGCGCCTTCGGCTTCGGTGCCGCGCCGGCTCTCAACCTGTTGACGTTGAACTACGGCCAGCAGATCATCGCCCGGCCGCGATTTACGAACTTCCAGAGCCAGGCGCAGGACCAGATCGGCGCCTACCTGCAGGAGCAGGCTAAGTTCGGGCGCTTCGTCCTGACGCTCACCGGACGACACGACTGGGTGTTCCAGAACACCGCCGACCAAACCGCCGGTACGGTTTCCAACCAGGCCGACCGAGCCTTCTCCGGCCGGGTCGGCCTGAACTACCTGCTCACCGACTTCCTGGTGCCCTACGCCAGCTACGCGACGACGTTCACGCCCCAGGTCGGCATTGACGTGAGCGGCAACCCGTTCAAGCCCGCGACCGGCGACCAGATCGAGGCCGGCGTGAAGGCGGCGATCCCCAACACCAACATCACGGGTTCCTTTGCCGGGTTCGACATCGTCCAGTCCTCGCTGCTCCGCCAGGATCCGAACAACATCGCAAACGTCGTGGCCAGCGGCTCGGTCGAATCCAAGGGATTCGAGGCCGAGTTGACAGCCAATTTCGCGCCTGGGACCAACCTAACGCTGTCCTACACCCATCTCGACTTCCGGTTCCTGCGCCAGACCTCGCTGGTCACCGGCCAGCCGATCGACGGCAATTCCCTCTCTGGCATCCCGGGCGATACGTTCACCGCCTTTGCGACCTACTTGTTCCCGCCCGCGTCGCCGCTCGCCGGTCTGCAGCTCGGCGGCGGCATCCGTTATGCCAGCACGAGCTTCGCCGACGATGAGAACACGGTCCGCAACCCGACCGTGACGCTGTTCGACGCGCTGGTCGCCTACGATTTCGCGGCCCTTGACCCAAAATACAAAGGCTTCCGGGCGCAGATCAACGCATCCAACATCTTCGACCGTAGCTACGCAAATTGCCAGGCCGGCTTCTGCTACCGCGGCGCGCCCGCCACGGTGATCGGAAGCCTGATCTACCGCTGGTAGACGCTGGACAGGGATGGTGCAGGGGAGCATGGCAGGTCCCCGCTCCCGGCATTGGAGGTCGGCGGCACATCCGTCCTAGGGCCGCAGCATAATCCTCCGACTTGGGCCGCCCATGCTCTCGACCCTCCTGGTCGTGCTGCCGATCTTCGCGCTGATCTTTTCGGGCTGGCTGGCCCGGCGGGTCGGCGTGCTCGGCGCTGCCGCAACCACCGAACTCAACCGCTTCGTGGTGTTCCTGGCCCTGCCGGCGCTGCTGTTCGACGTGACCGCGCAGGTCCATTGGGGCGAGATCTGGAAGCCCGGCTTCATCGGTGCCTTCGGGTTGAGCAGCCTGGCGGTCTTCGCCGTCACCGTGCTGCTCCGGCGGGCCGGGGGGCATCCGCTCAGCGATGCCGCCGTGGACGGGCTCAATGCCGGCTATCCCAATACCGGCTTCATGGGCTTCCCCGTGGCACTGATCGCCTTCGGCCCGGAGGCGCTGGCCCCGACCACCGTGGCGGCGATCCTGACGGTCTGTGGAGTGTTCGCCGTCGCGATCGTGCTGATCGAGATCGGGCTCCGGCGCGAGGCGCGCGATGCCGGCCGGGACCAACCGGGCGTTCCGGTCTGGCTCGCGGTCGGGCGGTCGCTGATCCGCAACCCGCTCCTGATCGCACCGGCGCTCGGCGCCCTGATACCGAGTGCCGGCCTCACCCTGCCGGCGTCGGTCGAGTCCTTCCTGAAGCTCCTCGGCGGGGCCGCCTCGCCCTGCGCCCTGGTGGCGCTCGGCCTATTCCTGGCCCAGAAGCGCCGGCGAGGAGCCGCGCAGCCCCGGGCGGCCGCTCTGCTGGTCGGCCTCAAGCTCGTCGGGCAGCCCGCGCTCGCCTACGCGCTCGGCCGTTACCTGTTCGACCTGCCGCCGCTGCTGCTGCACGTCGCGGTGCTGATGGCCGCCTTGCCCACCGGGACCGGCCCGTTCATGCTGGCGGAGTTCTACCGCCGGGAGGCCGACCTCACCTCTACGGTGGTGCTGGTCTCGACGATCCTGTCGATCCTCACGGTCTCGGGCTATCTGACGACAGTTTGAAACGACACGACCACGCTCTCGCCGCAGACAAATCGTAACGGTTGCTGCGTAGCGTCATGGCGCGGCCCTCCGGGTCCGCGCTAAACACGATCGAACAGAGCGGGGCGGACGGCGACGTGATGGTGCGTTCGGGAGTATCGGTTGCGGGCCGGATCGGCCGCCTCGCCTGCGTCGCCGGCCTGGCGCTGAGCCTGTCGGCCTGCTTCCGCCCCCTCTACGGACCGACCGCCTCCGGCGAGACCGTGCAGGCGCTGCTCGCCGCCGTGCAGGTCGACGACGTGGCGATGGCTCAGGGCCAGGAGCGGCTCGGGCATTACCTGCGCAGCGAGCTGATCTTCGAGCTCGACGGATCGGGCCAGCCCGCGAGCAAGCGTTACCGGCTGAAGCTCTCGGGCTCCGAGATCGTGCAGACGCCGATCGTCTCCTCCACAACCGGCCGCGCCGAGGCCGGCACGCTGGTGGCCAACATCAAGTACAGCCTGGAGGACATGACCGGCGCCAAGGTCTACACCGAGGGCGTGGCGACCTCGACCGCGACCTACGACCGGTCGGTCCAGCGCTTCGCCAGCCAGCGGGCGGCGCGCGACGCCGAGATCCGCCTGGCCAGCGTGCTGGCGGATCAGATCAAGACACGCCTGGCCGCCGTGCTCTCGACCAAGCCGTGAGCCGGCTTTGACCGCGGTCAAGGCGGGCGAGATCGAGGGGCTGATCCGGCGCGGGCCGGATCCGCGCATCCCGGTGATCCTGGTCTACGGGCCGGATACGGGCCTGGTGACCGAACGCGCCCGCAAGCTCGCCGAGGATTTTGTCACCGACCCGGGCGATCCCTTCGCGCTGGTGCGGATCGACGGCGACACCCTCGCCTCCGATCCCGGCCGGCTCTGCGACGAGGCCGGGACGATGGGGCTGTTCGGCGGCCGCCGGTCGATCTGGGTGCGGCCAGGCAGCCGCAACTACGCGCCGGCGGTCGAGGCGGTGCTGGGTGCCGCGGTGGCCGATGCCCGCATCGTCGTCGAGGGCGGCGACCTCGCGAAGAACAACCCGTTGCGCGTCCTCTGCGAGCGCTCGCCCAAGGCGCTGGCGATTCCCTGCTACGCGGACGATGAGCGCACGCTCTCCGACCTGATCGAGCGCACGCTGCAGGAGCGCGGCCTGCGCATCGACCGCGCCGCCCGGGAAGTCCTGGCCCGCAGCCTCGGCGGCGACCGCCGGGCCAGCCTGATGGAGATCGAGAAACTCGCCCTCTACGCGGCCGGGGAGGGGCCAGGGGACAAGGTCGTCACCCTCGACCATGTCGAGGCCATCACCAGCGACGTAGCGGCCAGCGTGCTCAACACCCTGATCGACGCCGCCTTTGACGGCCGTCGCGAGGCGGTGGAGCGCGACTATCGGCGCTTCCGGCACGAGGGCCTGGATCCCGGCGTGGTGCTCGGCTCGGCCCTGCGGCACGCCCTGACCCTGCTGGCGACCCGCCTCGACAATCCCGACAAGACCCCGGCCCTGATGGCAGCCTCCTGGCGGGGGCTGCATTTCAAGCGCAAGGCCAGCATCGAGGGCCAGCTCGCCACCTGGCCGGCCGGAACCCTGCGGCAGGCGGTCAAAGCCCTCCAGGACGCGATCCTGGCCTGCCGACGGGCCGAGCCCGAGCTGGCGCACGCCCTGGCCTCCGCGGCGTTGCTGCGGGTGGCGGAGGCGGGCGCCCGGCGGCGGCGTTAGGCCATCCAGCGCGTCGCCTTCGACGCGGCATGACGGTCTGCCTCGATTCCATCCAAACCCTCATCCTAAGGGAACGGATGGGATGGACGCCGGAAGAAAGCCTGCCTCAGCTCTCTTCCGACACCTTGAACCGGTTGAGCAGCCCCTCGAGCTCGTCCCGGGTCTCGTAGCGGATCCGGATCTCGCCCGAGGCCTCGTCCTTGGGCTTGTAGGTCACCTCGACCCCCAGGGCCCGGCGGATCCGCAATTCCAGATCGCGCACCGGGGCAGGGCGCTCGGCGGCGAGGCGCGGGCGACCGGGGCGGGGAGTATCGGGGGCCGCTGCCTCGGCTGCCTCGGCGGCCGCCACCGCCTCGACCTCGCGCACCGACAGGCCCTCGGCCACGACCCGGCGGGCTAGGGCCTCGGGATCGCGCACCGCCAGGAGCGCGCGGGCATGGCCGGCTGTGAGTTCCCCCGCGGTGACCCGGTCCTGCACGGCGGGCGGCAGGTTGAGCAGCCGCAGCGTGTTGGCGAGATGGCTGCGGCTCTTGCCGAGGATCTCGGCCAGTTCCTTCTGGGTGTAGGCGAAGTCCTGCATCAGGCGCTCGTAGCCCGAGGCTTCCTCGATCGGGTTGAGGTCGGAGCGCTGGACGTTCTCCAGGATGGCGAATTCCAGGGAGGCGCGATCGTCGATCTCGACGATCACCACCGGCACCTCGTCGAGACCGGCCTTCTGGGACGCCCGCCAGCGGCGCTCGCCGGCCACGATCTCGAAGGCGCCCGGCACATCGGCCAGCGGCCGCACCACGATCGGCTGAATGATGCCGCGCTGGGTGATCGAGGTCGCGAGTTCCGCGAGTTCCGCCTCGCCGAAGCTCCGGCGTGGGTTGCGCGGGTTCGGGCGCAGGAACTCCACCGGGACCTTCCGCTGCGGCTCGATCTTGCCGTCCGCCTTGGCCGCCTGTCCGGCATCGCCGAAATCACCGATCAGCGCCGCGAGCCCGCGCCCGAGACGGGGTCGTGCCCCCTCCTCCGCCATCCTTGTCACCCGTGTCACGCTCCGCACTCGATCCGTCCGAATAGGAAAAGGATCACACAATCACGCCGCCGCCGGCACACGGCCTTCGCGCTGGATCACCTCGGAGGCGAGGCGCAGATATGCTTGGCTGCCGGCGCATTTCAAATCGTAGAGCAAAGCCGGCTTGCCGTGGGACGGCGCCTCGGAGATGCGGACGTTCCGGGGGATCACGGTCTCGTAGACCTTGTCGCCCATGAAACCGCGGACATCCGCCACTACCTGAGCGGAGAGGTTGTTGCGCGGGTCGAACATCGTCAGCACGATGCCCTGGATGGTCAGCTTCGGGTTCAAGGCGCCGCGGACCTGCTCGACGGTGCGCAGCAATTGGCTCAGGCCCTCCAGGGCGAAGAACTCGCATTGCAGCGGCACCAAAACCGCGTCGGCGGCAGCCAGCGCGTTGATGGTCAGCAGGTTGAGCGAGGGCGGGCAATCGATCAGCACGTAGCTGATCCGCTCCAGACCCTTGGCCTGGGCGATGTCCTTTAACACGCCGCGCAGCCGGTGGGCGCGGTCGGGCAGGGTGGCCAGCTCCATCTCCAGGCCGAGGAGATCCATGGTGGACGGCGCGATCGACAGGCGCGGCACCGCCGTGGGGATCACCGCCTCGGCGAGCGACGCCTCGCCGGTCATGACGTCGTAGGTCGAGACTTGGCGCCGGGCCCGGTCGATCCCGAGCCCCGTGGAGGCGTTGCCCTGCGGGTCGAGGTCGAGCACCAGCACGTCCTCGCCGATCGCCGCCAGGGCCGTGCCGAGGTTGATCGCCGTGGTGGTCTTGCCGACGCCGCCCTTCTGGTTGGCCAGCGCCAGGATCCGCAGGGGATGTCTCACGGACGGTCTTTCGGCAGGAGTTAAGACAGGATCGCTGGACGGATCCACGGACCGGCCGGCGGAATCGCCGAGGATCGCTTCGGTCATCGATGGCTCGGGGCGGCGAGGGCAGTGACGCGCACGATCCGGGCTTCGGAATCAGTCCGGCTCGGCACGAGGTCGTTAACGACTCTCCACTGCGCGGCCGCCTGGGTCAATTCAGCATGCACGTCCCGGCCCTTCGGAAACAGCCCGGTGGTGCCCGTTTTCAACAGCGGCTCCGTCCAGGCGAGGAGCTGCGTCATGGGTGCGAGCGCGCGCGCGCAGACGATATCGACGCCCTGATACTCGCCGATCACCGCCTCGATCCGGGCGTTGCGCACCCGCGCCGGCGCTTCGGTGAGCCGCGCGGTCTCGGTGAGGAAGGCGCATTTGCGCGCGTTGCTCTCGACCAGATCGACCTGGATGCCGCGCTCGCGGCCCGCGATGGCGAGGATCAGGCCCGGGATGCCGGCGCCGGAGCCGAGATCCAGCCAGGTCCGGGCTTCGGGGGCGAGGTCGAGCAGCTGGAGCGCGTCGTCGATATGGCGGCTCCAGACCTCCACCAACGTGGCGGGGCCGACGAGGTTCTTGATCGGCTGCCAGCGCCGGAGCTGCGCGACGTAAAGGTCCAGCAGCTCAGCTGTTTCACGTGAAACACCAGAGCCGGCGAGGATGCGGGCACGGTCGGGATCGCTCATAGGGCGCGCCGCCCGGCATCGGGCGCGGCCCGTCGCGCATGGGCGGCCAAGAGGGTGAGGGCGGCCGGCGTCACGCCCTCGATCCGGGCGGCCTGGCCGAGGGTGCCCGGCCGGACGGTCTCGAGCTTCACCCGCATCTCGTTCGAGAGCCCGCTGATCCCGGCATAGTCCAGGCTTGCGGGCAGCCGCACCGCCTCGTCGCGCCGGAAGGCGGCGATGTCGGCGTTCTGCCGGTCGAGATAGACCGCGTAAGTCGCGTCGGTCTTGAGGCGATCCGCGATCCGGGGTGCGGTCTCGGCCAGTTCCGGCCAGATCGCGGCGAGCTGCGGCCAGGTAATCTCGGGATAAGCGAGCAGCTGGAACGCGCTGCGGCGAATGCCGTCGCGGTTCAGCGCAATCCCATGCGCGGCGGCCTGGCTCGGGGTGAGGCTCACGGCATCGAGCCGGGCCCGCGACACCTGCAATTCCTGCTGCGCGGCCGCGAAATGATCGGCGCGACGCCCGCCGACGCAGCCCAGTGTGAGGCCCCGCGGCGTCAGCCGCTCGTCGGCATTGTCGACCCGGAGGGACAGGCGGTACTCGGAACGCGAGGTGAACATCCGGTACGGCTCGCTGACCCCATGGGTCACGAGGTCGTCGATCATCACGCCCAGATAGGATTCGGCCCGGTCGAAAGCCGCAAGGTCGAGACCGCCGGCGCGCCGGGCGGCGTTGAGCCCGGCCACGAGACCCTGGCCGGCCGCCTCCTCGTAGCCGGTAGTGCCGTTGATCTGGCCGGCCAGAAACAGGCCGGGCAGGCGCTTCACCTGGAGCCCGGTATCGAGCTCCCGCGGGTCGACGTAATCGTACTCGATCGCGTAGCCCGGCCGCAGGATCGCGGCGCGCTCCAGCCCCGGAATCAGCCGGATGATCTCGCGCTGGACCTCCTCGGGCAGGGCCGTGGAGATGCCGTTCGGATAGATGGTCGGGTCGTCCAGCCCCTCCGGCTCGAGGAAGATCTGGTGCCCCTCCCGGTCGCCGAAGCGCACGACCTTGTCCTCGATGGACGGACAGTAGCGCGGCCCCCGGCTGGCGATGCCGCCGGAATACATCGGCGAGCGGTGCAGGTTGGCGCGGATCAGGTCGTGGACCGCCTGACTGGTCCGGGTGATGCCGCAGCGGATCTGCGGCGTGGTGATCGTTTCCGTCAGCGTGGAGAACGGCACCGGCTCGGCATCGGCCTCCTGCATCTCCAGGCCCGACCAATCGATGGTCCGGCCGTCGAGGCGGGGTGGGGTGCCGGTCTTCAGGCGGCCGAGCCGCAGGCCGAGCCGGTCGAGAGTCTCGGCCAGCCCGATCGCCGGCGCCTCGCCGACGCGGCCGGCGGGAATCTGACGCTCGCCGATATGGATCAACCCGCGCAGGAAGGTGCCGGTGGTCAGCACAACGGCGGCGCAGGCAATCACCCGCCCATCCGCCAGCACGACGCCGGAGAGACGGCCCTCCGGGTCGCGGGTGAGGTCCTCGCAGGCGCCCGCGACCACGGTGAGGCCGTCGGTCTCGGCGACGGCCGCCTGCATGGCGGCAGCATAGAGCTTGCGGTCGGCCTGGGTGCGGGGGCCGCGCACGGCCGGTCCCTTCCGGCGGTTGAGCAAGCGGAACTGGATGCCAGCCGCGTCTGCGACCCGTCCCATCAGCCCGTCGAGGGCATCGACCTCGCGCACGAGATGGCCCTTGCCGAGCCCCCCGATGGCGGGATTGCACGACATGGCCCCGATCGTGGCGGGGTCGTGGGTGACCAGGGCCGTGCGGGCGCCGCAGCGCGCCGCGGCTGCGGCCGCCTCGACGCCGGCATGGCCGCCGCCGACGACCACGACGTCGAACCGGTCGGATGAGGTGGTGGGCATGCGGGTGATTACGCGGGCGCGGCGGGAGCGGTCAACGCGTCCGGCAAGCGCTGGAGATGCGCGTGGTCTGTGGGGCGGCCTTCGCCCGGCCGCCGACCCATGCACTTTCGCTGCAGCCCCTTACGACGGGGCGGGGAGGGCGACAGGCCGGCGAGAACGAACGCCGCTCAGCCGGTCATCGCCGTGGCGGTGTAGCCGGCCTTCGTCAGCGCATCCGCGATGACCAAGGCCTGGGCATCGGTGCGGATCGCGACACGCCCGGCTTCGCGGTCGACCTGGATCTCGGCCGCCGGATCGATCCGGTTGACCGTACGGGTCACCGCGGCGGCGCAACCGTCGCAAGTCATCCCATCCACCTGCATCAGCAGGTCGGCGCGCATCTCGTTCATCCGGACCTCCATGAACCGTATCACCGGCATGTCGGGGCGGAGCGCGGCCGGCGCAAGCGTCAGAACTGCGCCGGCATGCGGAACGCATAGTCGATCTTCAGGCCGAACTGATACTGATCGGGATTGCCGAACGGGCGCCGCACCAGCGGGCTGTCGCCCGATGCGCCCAGGATGCGGGTGTAGCCGGCATAGGCTGTGTAGGCCCAGGTCTCGCTCTGCGTGTAGGTCACGGCGCCGAGCACGCCCGCCGAGTAGAAACCGCCGGGATTGTACGGGACGACCCGGCCATTGAGCGCGGCCTCGGCCGGCGACACGCCGAAATACTTCCGGGCGTAGCTGGCATCGCCGATGTTGAGGCGCGGGCCGATCGAGAACAGGAACGGGCCCGCGGGCATCAGGTAGTCGGCCGCCACCGAGCCGACTGTGCCGTGATGCCCGTACACGCCCTGGCGGATCTCCACGCGCGTGCGGATGGAGGGGGAGGGGTAGAACTCCGCGAACACGCCGGGCTCGAGGGCGATGCGCGCGTCCCGGAAGCCGAGCAGGTGGCGCCGGTCATCGCCGTAATAGCGGCCGGGCACGATGCGGGCGGTCGGCCCGATGCTGAACATGGGGTTGTCGTAGACCGAGACGCTGAAGCCGTCATCCGGCGTCGAGAAGCGGCGCGGCTCGCCGGCCTTGCGGATGTCGATTCCGGGATAGCCGACCGCGGTGTAGTCCGAGGCGCCGGGATAGCGCGGGATCGCCTGGAGCGAGGCGCTGACCGTGACGATCCAGGTGCTGGGATCGACGGCATTCGGATCGACCCGCGTGAAGACCGGTCCCGAGCGGGAGGACGCCGCCCCGAGATCAGCGGCGACGGTCGGCGCCGCACCGAAGGCGAGAACGAGGGCGCCGACGGACGAGCTGACGTGACGGAAAGAACGGAGCATCGGAATGCACTTCGGAACGCTTGGAGACACTGTGGTCATAGCCACGCTTTATGGCGCCTTTTCTTTCCGTACACATGAGCGCGCCGTGCAACCCTCTTCCGAGCATTCGCAAACCGCCGGGACGTGGCGATTCAGCAACGTTCCCGCTTGCGCCGGCACCACACCCTGCGGAATTCGCCGTCCCTCGCCTTGCCGTGGGGGCCGCGCGGCGACAAAGATCGGCGAATCGGTCTTCGCCCGCCGAATCATCCCGGGACTTCCCCCGGCGGCCGGTGCGCGACCCTGGTAGGTGTTCTGACGATGGTCCCGGTCCTCGGCCGGTACGCGGGGCTGTTGGCGGCCGGGCTCCTGGCGCTCGTCGTGCTCGGGCCGCTGGCGGTGTTCGCGCCGCTCATGAGTGCTCTGGCGCTCGGTGGGCTCGCCGCCGTCGCGGCCGGCATCGCCCAGGCGCGTACCGCCTCCCTGAAGGCACGCTGCGAGAAGCTGTCCGGCGAGGTCGATCTGCTGTCCCGACGCCTGCTGAAGGCCGAGACCAGCGCCGTGCCCCCGCGGCCGGAGGCCGGCGACGCCGCGCTCCGGGCCGAGGTCGAGGAGCTGACCGTCGAGCTCGGGCTGCTCAGCGGCATCGTCCGTGACCTGACCACGGTGGTCAGCACCCAGGATTCCGAGATCGCCAGCCTCAAGGCCCGCCCCGAACCGCGCCCGGAGCTGCCGCCCGCTGCTCTGCCGGAGGCGGCGCGGGCCCAGACCCCCCCGGAACCCGAGGGTCCGGCGCTCACGAGCCGTCCGCATCCCATCCCGCCGGCCGCTCCGAGCGAGCGGGTCCCGGCCCCCCAGCCGCTCACGCGGGAACTGCCCCCCGAGTCGGCACCGGCACCGCGGCCGATCCCGCCCCGTCCCGTCGCCCGCGCGCCCGCCCCCTGGGTCGAGAGCGAGGCGGAGATCGTCCGGGCCTTCGAGGCGGATGCGCTGGAGATCCACCTGCAGCCGGTGGTGACCCTGCCCCAGCGCAAGGTGACGGCCTACGAGGCCCTGGCCCGCCTGCGGGTCGATGGCCGCCTCGTCGAGCCGGAGGCATTCCTGCCGGTGCTGGAGCGCTACGGCCGCACCACCGAGCTCGACCGGCGCATGCTGCAGCGGGCCTCCATCGTGGTGCGCCACCTCGCCCGCCGGGGCAGCGAGACCATGCTGACCTACGGCCTGTCGCCGCTCTCGCTGTTCGAGCCCGGCCTGCTGCGGGAGCTGGCGCGCACGGTCGCGGACGATCCCGCCCTGGCGGGGCTGGTGATCGCCCTGCCGCAGGCCAGCTGGAACGGCCTGGATGGCGGGCAGCGCGGCCTGCTCCTGTCCCTGCGCGGCCGGATTGGGTTCAGCCTCGACCGGGCGGAGGATTTACGCTTCGATGTGGCCCAGCTCGCCGGGCTCGGGGTCGGCCAGGTCAAGGTGCCCGCCGACATGCTGCTGCGTCCGGGGGCGGACCGGCGGCTTCTGTCGGACATCGCGATCGAGGATCTCGCCCCGGCCCTGACCCGGGCCGGCATCCGCCTGGTCGCGACCGGCGTCACCGACGAGGCGGACGTGCCGGACCTGATCGACCTTGACATCCCGTACGGCCAGGGTGCGGCCTTCGCGGCGCCGCGGCCCGTGCGCGCCGAGGTTCTGGCCGCACCGCCCGAGGCCCCGCCGCCCCCGCCGGTGGAGCCGGAGCGGCGGCCGTTCCGCTCGGTCCTGCGCCGGGCGGTCTGAGCGCCGCCCGTCACCAATAGATCTGCAGACGCCCCAGGATCGTGTCGACCGAGAAGGGCGCGGTCCCCAGCGCGTCGGACTGGGCCGCGCCCGGCTGCACGCGGCCGTGGATGACATTCGCGATCAGGCGCAGGTTCGGCTCCGGGTACCAGCTCAGGCCCAGGGTCACGTCCCGCTCGGCGCCGCCGCGAAAGCCCCGGGCGTTCAGCTCGATGGCGCTGTAACGGGCGGATAGCTCGAAGACGCCGATCCCGCCCCGGGAGATCCGCTGGTCGTCGCGCGGCTGAATGCCCTTGAACGTCGCGTAGGTCGTGCCGCCTTTCGGGACCAGCGCGTAGGCCCGGCCCGCGCCGTTCAGTACCCAGCCGGCCTCGACATAGCCGCCCTGGAACCCAAGGCTCGGAAGGGCCCCGCCCGGCCCAGCGAACCGATCGATGGCGGCGTGGATATACTCCGCCTGCACCAGGATCGGGCCGTTGCGATAGGCGAACTCGGCGCCAATCCGCGACACGCGCGCCGCGTCCGGCAGGTCACCGGTATCGACGAAGGGCCGGGCGAACAGGAACGCCTCGGCTGGGGTGGAGAAGTTGAACGCGCCATCGCCTCGGGCGCGGCTCTGGACGATGCCGGCCACCCCAAGATGCAGGGTCTCGCGTTCCTCCAGGATCGGCGCCACCGTGGCACGGCCCGCAGCCGCCACCCCGTCGCCGGTGATGCCGTTGCTGGCTGCGTCGCCGAACACGCTCGCCACGGCGGTCCAGGCCTGCCCGTGATGCCCGATCGCGAAGCCGAAGCGACGGTCCGGCACGAAGGCGTTGGCCAGGGAGCGCTCGGCGAACAGCGTGTCGTTGTTGCTCTGCAGCCATTCGAGGCTGAACGGCACCTTCATGTTGCCGACCGTCAGGATCGTGTCGGGCAGCCCCTTCCAGGCGACGAAGGCATCGTTGATCGGCAGGATCGGGTCGCTGAAATCGTACTGGAAGGCGACGACCCAATCCTTCCCGATCGTCAGCGTCGGCTCGATCCACGAGCGCCGCACCGCCACGGTGTCGGGGAAGGTCGCGCCCAGGCCGGGCCGGCTGAAGCTCGCCGCGCCGGCATCGATATGCAGGCGGCCGCCGATCTGGAGCTTCACCTCCGGCTCGGGGAAGCTGAGCGTCAGGCCCTTCGCGTCGTAGCGCAGGCGCTCGCCATATGGGCCGGCCATGCCCTCGATCGCGTCATTGGCCGCGTCGGCGGGCGAGGCAGCCGCCAGCGAAAGGAGCAGGAGGGCAGGAGCGCGGCGCATTCCCATCACCGGGCACAGAGCAGGTTGACGGGCGCGCGCCAATCACATCGGGCAGGGAATGCGCGAATCAGCGAGCCCGTGGCCCGACGGACACGGCGCCTCAGTCCCGGGCCGCCCCGTCCAGCTGCGCCCGGATGTAGCGCCCCGCGCTCGCCAGCGACCGCCGACCGGCCGCCACCTCCGGGTAGAACAGGTGCCAGGCGTGGATCATGTGCGGCCAGACCTGCAGCGTGACGGCCACGTCCGCCGCCGCCGCGACGCCGGCGAGCCGCAAGGCGTCGTCGAGCAGGGTCTCCGCGGAGCCAACCTGGATCAGTGTCGGGGGCAGGCCAGTGAGGTCCGCGTAGATCGGCGAGACCAGCGGTTCGCGCGGGTCGGTGCCGTTGAGATAGGCGCTCGCGAGTTCGGCGAGGTAGGCCCGGCTGATCAGCGGATCGACCGACGCCTTGGCGTCCAGGCTGTCGCCCGTGAGCGCGAGATCGGTCCAGGGCGAGCTGAGCCACAGGCAGCCGGGCAGCGGCAGGCCCCGCTCCCGCAGCGACAGGATGGCCGCCAAGGCGAGGCCGCCGCCCGCGCTCTCGCCGGCCAGCGCGATGCGCTCGGGCGTGAACCCGGATTCGAGCAGGAACCGGTAGCCGGCCAGTGCATCACCGATCGCGGTCGGGAACGGGTGCTCGGGCGCAAGTCGATAGGCGAGGGCGAGGGTGCGCGTTCCGGCCTCCCGGCCGGCCTGGGCGACGACGTGGCGATGGCTCACCAGCGATCCGGAGACGTAGCCGCCCCCGTGCAGGAACAGGATCACCCGGTCCCGATCCGACCCCGGCGTCGCGGTCCATTCCGCGGGGAGGGCGCGGATCTTCGTGGGCTGGACATGGACATCGTCGGGCAGCGGGTCGTTCGCCCCGAGCGCGTCCACGCGGGCGCGACGCGCCGCGAGATCGGCCGGTCGCGGGCTGGCGGCGAGGCGAGCGCGGATCCGGTCGATGTCGCTCACATCGGGCAAGGGGGTCGGCATCGGCGGGTCTCGGCGCGGCGGGCATTAGCGTCACGATGGCCGGGGCCGCGTGATCGGCCCAGATGAGCGCGATCCGGATGCTGACGCAACGGGGTTCAGGGGGCGAAGGATTGCAGAGCTCCGCCCTGCACCCGCAAAAGGTCGACGACCTTTTGAAACCGTGGGTCTTTGCCGAGCAGCCAGTCCGGCGAGGGGTCAGATCGATACGATCCTGACTCCCCCGATCCCGAGGTGCAAGCGCAGGGAGCCTCAGGATGGGGGGTCGAAAGGACCGGTCGAGCGGCCCTTCAGACCGCCACGTTATCGATCAGCCGGGTCCGGCCGAGGAACGCGGCGACGAGAACCCGGGCGGGTCCGTCCACCCGCTCGACCGGTGCTAGGGTCCGGGCGTCGCAGACCGCGAGATACTGCACCTGGAAGCCCGCGGCCTCCAAGGCGACGCGTCCCTCGGCGATCGGCGTCGCGACTGGGGCGCCGCTTCGGGCCGTGGCGGCGATCTCGGCCAGCACCGCGTGGAGTCTCGGTGCCACCGCCCGCTCCTCGGGCGAGAGGTAGCGGTTGCGCGACGACAGGGCGAGGCCGTCCGCCTCGCGCACTGTCGGCACGCCCTGGATCTCCACCGGGAGGTCGAGATCGGTCACCGCCTGCTGGATTACCCGAAGCTGCTGGAAATCCTTCTCGCCGAACAAGGCGACGTCGGGCCCGACTTGGTTCAGCAGCTTGGTCACTACCGTGGCGACCCCGGAGAAATGCCCGGGCCGGAACGGGCCGCACAGCCCTTCGGTCAGGCCGGCGACATCGATCCGGGTGCTGAAGCCCGGTGGGTACATGGTCTCCACGGCGGGCGTCCAGGCGGCGTCGGCGCCGGCCCGGCCAAGCAGTGCCAGGTCGGCCCCGAGATCGCGCGGGTAGCGCGAGAAATCCTCGTTCGGGCCGAACTGGGTCGGGTTGACGAAGATGCTCGCGACGACCCGCCGGCCAATCCGCCGGCCCTCCGCCACAAGGGCGAGATGGCCCTCGTGCAGCGCCCCCATGGTCGGCACCAGGACGACCCGCTCGCCGGCACGCCGCCAATCGGCCACGCTCCGGCGCAGGGAGGCGAGATCGCTGAAACGCTGGGGGATCGATTCGGACACGGGTCAGGCTCCGCGGCGGGGCGCCGATCTAGAGCATGATCCGCGGGCGCGAAAGCCGCCTGGGCCGGTTCAGGGGCAGTAGGGCAGGAGCGACCGGCCGAACGGGTCGTCCACGCCGAGCGGCGGCGTGAAACCGTAATAGCTGGGATGCGACAGGCCGTATTCCGAGCCGACGTAACTCGGATCGTCCGGCGCGTTGGTCGGCACCGGCACGCGACGGGGCGTGCAGCCCACCGGGACGGCCCGGCTGCGGATGGCGTAGACGGGCCGGCGCTCGATCCCGTCGTTGCGCGGGAAGAAGCGTGGGCCGCTGCGGGTGATGGCCTCATAGCCGCCGGGCACATCGAGATCCGCCGCGCGGGCGCCAGGCCCGGCGACCAGCAGAGCGAGGCCGAGCGCCGTTCCGATCCCGTGCCGCACCGTCGCCTGCATGCCGAACCCGTCCCCGATACCGGCCCAGGGTGCGGGAGCAGGGTAAACAGGGACTTACGCAGACGGCGTTCCTAGACCAGCGCCACCACCAGAGCCGACAGCGCAGTCACCAGATCCCCCTCGGTCAGGCGGATCTGCAGGCCTCGCCCGCCACCATTGATGTGAATCTCGGCGACCGGGTTCGACAGCGAGCCGGCATCGATCGCGGTCGGAAAGACCCGCTTCTGTCCGAGCGGACTGATGCCGCCGACATGGTATCCCGTGAGGCGTTCGGCATCCGCGGGTTTGAGCATCGCGGCGGCCTTGCCGGAAAAGGCCTCCGCCACCCGCTTCATCGACACTTCCTTGTCGGACGCCACCAGCAGGCAGACCGTCTTTCCGTCCACCGCCGCCATCAAGGTCTTCAGGACCCTGCCAGGCTCGACACCCAGTGCCTCCGCGGCCTGAAGGCCGATGCGCGGCGCCTCGGGATCGTAATCGTAGGCGTGCAGGGTATAGCGAAGACCAAGCCTGTGCAGGGCCTGGGTCGCTCGGGTCGTCTTAGCGGGCGTCTTCGCCATCTCGGTCTCGGCTCACGCGGCACCGGCCCGGGCGGCGACGAGGCGGCCGATCTCCGCATGGGCCGCCTCGACGACCTCCGTCGGGGCCTGGGCCCCGGTGACGTACACGCAGGCGAGGATCGGCGCACGCCCCGGCGGCCGCAGGATCGCGACGTCGTTGACCGTGCCGTTATCACCGGTGCCCGTCTTGTCGCCGACGGTCCAATCCGATGGCAGCCCCGCCCGCAGGCGCTTGAACCCGGTCTGGGACGCGACCATCCAGGCTTCCAGCCGCGCACGCGAGGCCGCCGACAGGCTCGGTCCGAGGAGCAGGCGCGCGAGCGTGGCGCGCATCGCCTCCGGGCTGGTGGTGTCGCGCGGGTCGCCTTGCAGCGCGGTGTTGAGGGTGGGCTCATTGCGGTCGAGGCGGGTCACCGTATCGCCGATGCCGCGCAACCAGAGGGTCAGGGCCTCCGGGCCGCCCAGCGCAGTCAGCAAGAGGTTGGCGGCGCTGTTGTCGCTCCATTCGAGCGCGGCGGCGCAAAGATCCGCGATGGTCATGCGCCCGGTGCCGCCTCCGGCCTCCAGGCCCTTCCGGATCACCGGCGCGTAGCTCAGAAGAGCGTCGTTCCCGTAGGTGACGAGCCTGGCGAGGGATTCAGAGCCCGCGTCAACCCGCGCCAGCACGCAAGCCGCGGCCAGGACCTTGAAGGTGCTGCACATCGGGAACAGCTCATCCGCACGATGGCGCAGGAAGACGCGTTCCTGCGTTCCGGCCGAGACACCGAGGCGTCCGCCGAGCCGCTTCTCGATCGCCGCGAGTGCAGGGTCGGCCTCCGCGGCGTGCGCATGTCCGTGTCGCAGGATCAGCGGCGCGGTGAGGGCGCCGAGGCAGGCGGCGCGGCGGGTCCAGGACGTCATGGCGCGATTCGGTCTTCCAAGGGCATCGCCGGTCGAGGTGAGGGCCGAGCTTGGCCATTCCATGGCCGCGGATGGAGTGGCCGCGCCGAAATCGTTACAGGGGCGGGACGCCATGTTTCACGTGAAACGCGTCTTCCGGATCCACGCGGATGCCGACATCTTCCAACGCCATGATCGAGACTGAAACCCTCTTCGCCCCAGCCAGCGGCTTCGGCCGCGCCGCCGTCTCGGTGATCCGTGTGAGTGGCCCGGCGGCAGGGCACGTGTTGGTGGCCATCGGCGGCACGCTCCCGCCGCCCCGGCGCCTGTCGTTGCGGACCTTACGCGATCCCGCGGACGGCACCGAACTCGACCGGGCGCTGGTCGCGTGGTTCCCGGGCCCCGACACCTATAGCGGCGAGGACATGGCCGAGTTGCACCTGCATGGCGGCGCGGCGGTTCGGATGGGGGTGCTCACCGCCCTGGCCCGGATGCCCGGATGCCGGGCCGCCGCGCCAGGTGCCTTCACCCGCCGGGCGGTGCTCAACGGCCGGATGGATCTGGCCGAGGCCGAGGCGGTCGCCGACCTGATCGACGCCGAGACCGAGGGACAGCGCCGGCAGGCCCTGCGCCAACTCGACGGCGCGCTCAGCCGCCGGGTCGCGGCGTGGCGGGAGGAAGCGATCGACTGCCTCGCTATGGCCGAGGCCGCCCTTGATTTCGCCGATGAGGGCGATGTCGATGATGCCGGCCTCGACGCTGCCCTGTTCGGCCGTGCCGACGCCCTGCGCCAGGACATCGCAAAAGCCCTGCAGGACGGCCGCCGGGGCGAGCGCCTGCGCGAAGGTTTTTCCGTCGTCCTGGCTGGCGAACCGAATGCCGGAAAGTCCACCCTGCTCAATGCCCTCAGCCGGCGGGACGTGGCGATCGTATCCGATGTGCCCGGGACGACCCGGGACGCCATCGAAGTGCGCCTGGATCTCGGCGGCCTCCCGGTATTCCTCGTCGATACTGCGGGCCTGCGCGACGCCGTCGAGCCAGTGGAGGCGGAAGGCATCCGTCGCAGCCGCGCCCGGATCGGCGCAGCCGATCTGATCCTGGCCCTCGTCCCGCCGGGCGGGACTACGCCGGACCTCGGCGCGTCAGCGATCCGGACGCTGACCGTGCACACCAAGGCCGATCTATTTGCCGGCTCATTAGAGCCGTCGACCGCGGGGGCGCTCGCCGTCTCGGCACGGACCGGTGCCGGCCTGGAGGCCTTGCTCGACGCGATCCAGGCCGAGGCTCAGGCTGGGCTCGGAACCGGCGACGCGCTGGTGACCCGAGCCCGCCACCGGGCGGCGCTCGAAGCCTGCGTCACGCATCTCGACCGGTTGCTTTCAGGGGAGGGGACGCTGCCCGAACTCGCCGCGGAGGACCTGCGGCTCGCTGTCCGGTCCCTCGGCGAGGTCGCCGGTCATGTTGGCGTCGAGGACGTTCTGGACCGATTGTTCTCGGGATTTTGTATCGGAAAGTAATTTTCATAGCCGGCATATTTCTTACGGAAGTCTGTTCGTCCCCCGATACTCATGAGAGGGGAAGAGCGGCCTCTCCCTCTCAACTCCCTGACCTGGGGTGCCGCGTCAGTGGCCTCGCAGGAGGCCTCCGGCTCACCGCGCGATCCGCGAAAACCTCTTGCGCAGCCGAACGGTCTTCGAGAGCCCGACGCCTCGGGAGTGGGGGGAAATCTGGATCCTTGCTGGTTTTGGACCTCAAGCTGTGAGGATCAGGCCCCGCCCGCCCTCTCCCACCCGGCTCTATTGCGGGATCCGCAGGATTTGCGGGCGCCAGATCCCAAGCACGACGTTGGCGGTGGCCACCGCGAGCAGCACCCAGAGCGTCCCGCGCTCACCCTCCAGCGAGACGGACAGGGAGGCGGGATCGAGGAGACCGGCCAGTGCCCGGGCACTCTGCTCGGCCTCGCGCTTCATCGGGCCCTGCACGTAGACGAGGCCGCCCTCGAACATCAGGACGCCGGTGGCGAGCTTCACCCACGCCCAGCCGGCGTTGAGGTAGCCGCGGTTGAGCGCCATCGCCAGCAACCCCGACAGCAGGGTCACGGCGAGCGACGGCAGGAACACCCAGGTGGCGACGGCCCCCATGGCACCCCGGATCGCGGCGTAGCCGGGGAGGGCGGCAGGCGCGGGGGCGAGGGCCAGCATCACAACCAGGGACGCCATCGCGCCCAACACGCCGGCGGCACCCATCGTGTGCAGGAACTTCAGCAGGCGTCGCACGGCGTCTTTGCCCCGGCCCAATTCACGCCAGCTTAGCGTCGGATCCGGTCCCGGTGTAAGGTCTTGAGGTCGCGACCGGGGCCCTCAGCTGCGCAGCCCCGGCGCCTCCTGGCCGGTGCGGGCGACGTACTCGGTGTAGCCACCGCCATACTGGTGGATGCCCTCCGGAGTCACCTCCAGCACCCGGTTGGACAGGGCCGCCAGGAAGTGCCGGTCGTGCGAGACGAACAGCATCGTGCCGTCGTAGGCGCCGAGCGCCGCGATCAGCATCTCCTTGGTGCCCATGTCGAGGTGGTTGGTCGGCTCGTCGAGCACCAGGAAGTTCGGCGGGTCGTACAGCATCAAGGCCATGACCAGCCGGGCCTTCTCACCGCCCGAGAGCACCCGGCAGCGCTTCTCGACGTCGTCGCCCGAGAAGCCGAAGCAGCCGGCCAGCGCCCGGAGCGAACCCTGGCCCGCCTGCGGGAATGCCTCTTCCAGGGTCTGGAACACGGTACGGTCGCCGTCGAGCAGGTCCATGGCGTGCTGGGCGAAATAGCCGAGCTTGACGCTGCCGCCGACCGTGACCGAGCCGTCATCCGGCTCGGTGGTGCCGGTGACGAGCTTCAAGAGGGTCGACTTGCCGGCGCCGTTGATGCCCATCACGCACCAGCGCTCCTTGCGGCGCACCGAGAAGTCGAGGCCCTCATAGATCGTGCGGCTGCCGTAGCGCTTGTGCACGCCCTTGAGCATCACGACGTCGTCGCCCGAGCGCGGCGCCGGCTGGAACTCAAAGGCCACGGATTGCCGGCGCCGGGGCGGCTCGACGCGCTCGATCTTGTCGAGCTTCTTCACCCGGCTCTGCACCTGGGCGGCGTGGGAGGCCCGAGCCTTGAACCGCTCGATGAAGGCGATCTCCTTGGCGAGCATCGCCTGCTGGCGCTCGAACTGCGCCTGCTGCTGCGCCTCGTTGAGCTTCCGCTGGCCCTCGTAGAAGGCGTAATCGCCCGAGAAGGTGGTGAGCGCGCCGCCGTCGATCTCGATGACCTTGTTGACGATGCGGTTCATGAACTCGCGGTCGTGCGAGGTCATCAGCAGGGCGCCGTCATAGGCCTTGAGGAAGGATTCGAGCCAGATCAGGCTCTCCAGGTCGAGGTGGTTGGACGGCTCGTCGAGGAGCATCACGTCCGGGCGCATCAGCAGGATGCGGGCGAGCGCGACACGCATCTTCCAGCCCCCCGACAGGGCCCCAACATCGCCGTCCATCATCTCCTGGCTGAAGCTGAGGCCGTCCAGCACCTCGCGGGCCCGGCCTTCCAGGGCATAGCCGTCGAGCTCCTCGAACCGGGCCTGGACCTCGCCGTAGCGCTCGACCAGCGCCTCCATCTCGTCGGCGCGGTCCGGGTCGGCCAGCGCCGCGCCGAGCTCGGCGAGCTCCGCCGCCACCGCGCTCACCGGCCCGGCGCCGTCCATCACCTCGGTGACCACACTGCGGCCGGACATCTCGCCGACATCCTGGCTGAAATACCCGGTGGTGATGCCCCGGTCGGCGGAGACCTGTCCCTCGTCGGGCTGCTCCTGGCCGATGATCATCCGGAACAGGGTGGTCTTTCCGGCCCCGTTGGGCCCCACGAGCCCGACCTTCTCGCCCCGCTGGAGGGCGGCCGAGGCCTCGATGAAGACGAGCTGCCGCCCGTTCTGCTTGGTGATTTTGTCCAGGCGTATCATGAAGGCTGGTGACTGTGTCCGGGGAGATCGCTCCGGGCCGCTTACGGCATGGATCGAGACGGCGCAAAGACGGATCCGGGATTGCGGGCTTTCGGCTGCTTCATGCAACGCGGGTCGGGTCTCGGGACGCCGAGCGCCGGCTGGGCCGTTGCCCGGTGCGACGCCTTCGGTTGGGCATCATCCGTCCCTAGAAGCCGGCAAACACCTTTCGGGCCGCAGCCCTTGAGACGAGGAACACGATGCTGTTCGGTTGGTGGAAGACGAGCCTGGACATGGCCATGCTGGGGCTGGAAGCCCAGGGGGTGATCGCCCAGCGCATGGCGATGTTCGCGGTGGGCGGCCCGGCCGCGCAGCTCGAGGCGCAGCGCATGGTCACGGAGAAGATCATGGCGGCGAGCGAAGCGGCCCTGATGGTCGCCTCCGGCGCCTCCAACAGCAAGGTGATCCGCAGCTACCGCCGGAAGGTCCAGGCCAACGCGAAGCGGCTGAGCGAGCGCTGAGGGACCGTACTGGCTCGCGCCGTTATCGCGGGCACAGTGACACGACCCAGGGACACGCGACGACCTTCAGAGCCGGCGCTGCGCGCGCAATCACGGAGGGGCTCCGGACCGGTTGGCCAGCCGAAGCCCCGCGCCCGCTCAGTTATTCGCCGTCCGGAACGTGTCGCAGGCCTTGGTCTGGCCGCTCTTGAAGCCGGCGCTGAACCAGCGCTGGCGCTGCGCCGAGGAGCCGTGGGTGAAGGAATCCGGCACCACGTAGCCCTGCGAGCGCTTCTGCAGCGAATCGTCGCCGATCTGAGCGGCCGCGTTCAGGGCCTCGTCGATATCGCCCTGCTCGAGCTCGGCGTACTTGTCGTTGGAGTTCTTGGCCCAGACGCCGGCGAGGCAATCGGCCATCAGCTCGATCCGCACCGACAGGGCGTTCGCCTCGGCCTTGCTGGAGGCCTGCTGCTGACGCGCCTGGACCTTGCCGAGGATCCCGAGCACGTCCTGCACGTGGTGACCGACCTCGTGGGCGATGACGTAGGCGTAGGCGAAATCGCCCTTCACGCCGAACTTGGTCGCCATCTCCTTGAAGAAGCCTGTGTCGAGATAGACCTTCTTGTCGAGCGGGCAGTAGAACGGCCCCATGGCGGCCTGGGCCGAGCCGCAGCCCGAGCGCGTGCCGCCGGTGTAGAGCACCAGGGTCGTCGGGGTGTATTGCTTGCCGGTCTGCTGCGGCAGGATCTGGCTCCACACGTCCTCGGTGTTGCCCAGGATCTTCGAGGCGAACCGCCCGCTCTCATCCGTGGGCGCCTGGCGACGCCTGGCCTGCGTCTGCGGGTCGGCCTGCTGTTCCTGATGGCCGCGGCCGCCGATCTGCTGCGCGCCCCCGATCAGGATCGCCGGGTTGATGCCCGTGAAATAGCCGATGATCATCAGCACCACGATGGTGCCGATCCCGAGGCCGCCGGCGCCCCCGCCCGGGAAGCCCATGCCACCGCCGCCACCCTCACCGCGACGGTCTTCGACGTTGTCGGAGCTGCGTAGATCGTCCCAGCGCATGGTCCCGTCCTGATGCCGCGCCCGCCGGTTCCGGCAGGGCACGGTTCCTACCTGTGCATCGCCTATGTCCGAAAGCCGGCAGACACCGTTCGGGACGAAGCTCTAATGACGGGAGGGAACGCCCGGTTCCGCGCCCATGGTCAAGCTTTTCCGTCGAGCAGGGTGCGCAGGGCCCGGAAATCCCGCCAGGCCAGGCGCTTCTGCACCGGTTGGCGCAGCAGGAAGGCCGGGTGGAGCGTGGCGAGCAGCTTCGCCTCGCGGGTCGGCAGCTTGTAGGGGAACAGCCGGCCGCGGGTGCGCAGGATGCCGTCCTTGGTGCCGGTCAGGGTCTGGGTCGCCGGCGCACCGAGGCAGACGATCACCTCCGGGTCGACCAGCTCGATCTGGCGCTCCACGAAGGGGCGGCACACCGCCACCTCCTGGGGGGTCGGGTTGCGGTTGCCCGGAGGCCGCCAGGGCACGATGTTGCCGATATAGGCGCTGGTCCGGTCGAGGCCGATCGCCGCCATCATCTTGTCGAGGAGCTGGCCCGACCGGCCCATGAACGGCTTGCCGATCCGGTCCTCGTCGGCCCCCGGCGCCTCGCCCAAGAACATCACCCGCGCCTCCGGATTGCCGTCGGCGAAGACCAGGTTCTTGGCGGTGAAGCGCAGCGGGCAGGCGTCGAAATCCGCCAGGATCTTTTCCAGCTCGTCGAGGCTCTTGGCCTCGCGCGCCCGGGCGCGGGCATCGCTCGCCGCCTCGTCCGGCTGGGCGCTCGCCGCGCGCCCGAAGGTCCGGGCCGGGGCTGCCGGCGGCGGAGAGCCCGGGGGCGGCACGAGGGAATTGGACTGGGCAACGGGCCGGGGCGCCGCGGCTTGGCGCCGGGGCGCCCGCAGCGTCGGGGCCGGCGTATCGGCCTCGCCGAACCGGTCGTGCGGCTGCTCGTCGAGGGCCGCGTCGGCGCCGGCCTCCACGTGGAAGTCGAGATAGGCGATGAGGTCGGCTTGCGCGTCGTTGGGGCTCAGCATGCTGATCAGCATGTGGGGCGCTCGATGCCTGTGGACAACTCTTGAAACTCGCTCGACGGCAAGGACTTGCGTGACCGAACGGCGCGGCCCCGGCTGCCGTGCCGCGCGTGCCCGTTACCGCTGAGTCGCCCCGAACCCGTCCGCATTCTCCCCCCATGCGGCATAGGGGAGCTTTCGCTCAAGTCCGGGCTCCGGAAGCTTGCCTTTCCAGTCTAGAATCGCTTGAGACGGCAGCACGCAATGCCGATCCGGCAACGGATCGGGCCAATCGACAAGAAAACAGGAGGCTCGACGATGGCGCTGCCCGAACGCGAAAGCATGGATTTCGACGTGGTCGTGGTCGGCGCCGGCCCGGCCGGGCTCGCCACCGCGATCCGCCTGAAGCAGCGCGCCGCCGAGATCGGCGAGGAGATTTCCGTCGTCGTGGTCGAGAAGGGCTCGGAGGTCGGCGCCCACATCCTGTCGGGCGCGGTGATCGACCCGATCGGCCTCGACCGGCTGCTGCCGGACTGGCGCACCGATCCGGAGCGGCCGCTGAAGACCGAGGTCCAGCGCGACGAGTTCATGATGCTCACCAAGAACAGCGGCATCACCCTGCCGAACCTGTTCTTCCCCAAGCTCATGTCGAACCACGGCAATTTCGTCGGCTCGCTGTCGAACACGTGCAAGTATCTGGGCGCCCAGGCCGAGGCGCTCGGGGTCGAGATCTATCCGGGCTTCCCGGCCTCCGAGGTGCTGTTCGACGAGTCCGGCGCGGTGACGGGCATCGCCACCGGCGATCTCGGCATCGGCAAGTCGGGCGATCCGCGGGACGACTACACCCGCGGCATGGAATTGCGCGGCAAGTACACGGTGTTCGGCGAGGGCGCCCGGGGCAACCTGACCAAGGGCCTGATCCAGCGCTTCGCGCTCAACCGGCACAGCGACCACTTCAAGTACGGGCTCGGCGTGAAGGAGCTCTGGCAGCTCGCCCCCGGCAAGTTCGAGCCCGGGCTGGTGCAGCACACGATGGGCTGGCCGCTGCCCAACAAGGCCGGCGGCGGCTCCTGGCTCTACCATTTCGACGACCACCTGCTCTCGGTTGGCTTCGTCACGCACCTGAACTACGAGAACCCGACCCTGTCGCCGTTCGAGGAGTTCCAGCGCTTCAAGACCCACCCGATGATCGCCGAGACCTTCGAGGGCGCCAAGCGCATCGGCTACGGCGCCCGGGCGATCATGGAGGGCGGCTGGCAGTCCGTGCCGAAGCTGGTCTTCCCGGGCGGCTGCCTGGTCGGCTGCTCGGCGGGCTTCGTGAACGTGCCGCGGATCAAGGGCTCGCACAACGCGATCCTGTCCGGGATGCAAGCGGCCGACGCCATCGCGGACGCCTTGAAGGCCGGCCGGGCCGGCGACGAGCTCACCGCCTACGAGGCCGGCTGGCGCGACAGCCCGATCGGGCAGGACCTCAAGGCCGTGCGGAACGTCAAGCCGCTCTGGTCGCGCTACGGCACCCTGGTGGGCGTCGGCCTGGGCGGGGTCGACATGTGGGCCACCAGTCTGCTCGGCGCCTCGCCGTTCGGCACGCTCAAGCACGGCAAGCCGGACCATGCCTGCCTCAAGCCGCTCTCGGAGGTGACGCCGATCACCTACCCGAAGCCCGACGGCAAGCTGACCTTCGACCGGCTCTCCTCGGTCTATCTCTCGAACACCAACCACGAGGAGGACCAGCCGCCGCACCTCAAGGTCCGCGACATGGAGCTTCAGAAGCGCTCCGAGCACGACGTCTACGGCGGCCCCTCCGCCCGCTACTGCCCGGCCGGGGTCTACGAATGGGTGGAGGATGCCGCCGCCGGCGACGGCGTGCGCTACCAGATCAACGCGCAGAACTGCGTCCACTGCAAGACCTGCGATATCAAGGACCCGAACCAGAACATCGATTGGGTGACCCCGGAGGGGCCGGGCGGGCCGAACTATCCGAATATGTGAGGGCGTCGGGCCGGGAGGGCGCGGCGCCATCCTTTCGCCTTGCGGGGCTGGCGGGATGGGTTCAGTGTCCCCGGCGTTTTTCACGGGGATAACCCGCCATTCTCGCGCCCGGCCCCTTGGCTGGCCGGCGCCCAGGAGCCGCGACCGGTTCATGATGACAACACGCGCCCGCCGGAGCGTCTCGGCGCTCGCCCTGCTGCTCGCCGCCGGTCTGCCGCAGACCGTGCTCGCCGCACAGCCGCGGGAATCGAGCCCGGTGCTGGATTACGAGCCCGCGGAATCCCTGGAGGGCAACTTCCTGTCCGCCTACATCGCGGGTGCGTCCCGGGACACGGCGGCGGCGGCGACCTTCTACCGGGAGGCGGTCAAGGCCGATCCGCGCAATGCCGAGCTGGTCGAGCGCGCCTTCATCTCGCTGCTCGCCGACGGCGCCCTGCCGGACGCGTTCCGGGCCGCCGAGAAGCTGATCGCACGCGATCCCACCAACGGGCTCGCCAACCTCTCCCTCGGGGTGCGCCAGATCAAGGCCGGCCAGTGGGCCGCCGCCCGCCAGAATTTTTCCCGCAGCGGACGCGGTGCGGCCACCGACCTGACCGCCACCCTGCTGACCGCCTGGTCCTATGCCGGCGCGGGCGACGGCAAGAAGGCGCTGGAAACGGTCAACAAGCTCCGGGGCGAGCGCTACTACAACACCTTCCGCGACTACCATGCCGGCCTGATCGCCTCGGTGATCGGCGACAACGCTGAGGCCGAGCGCCGCCTCAAGGCCGCCTACGAGGCCGACCGCAACACCCTGCGCATCGTCGATGCCTATGCCCGGCTCGAGGCCAGCCTCGGCCGCACCGACCTGGCGATCCAGGCCTATTCCGACTTCGACCAGCTCTCGCCGCGCCACCCGCTGGTGCGCGACGCCCTGGACAAGCTGAAGGACGGCAAGCCCCTGACCCGGCTGATCGGCACCGCCCAGGAGGGCGCCGCCGAGGTGCTCTACGGGCTCGGCTCGGCGGGCTCGACGCAGGGCGACGAGCTGCCCGCGGTGATCTACCTGCGGCTGGCGCTCTACCTCGCCCCGGACCACGCGCTCGCCCGGCTGACGCTCGCCGACACCCTCGACCGGATGAAGCAGACCGAGCGGGCCAACGAGGCCTACGCGCAGATCCCCGCGACCTCGCCGCTCAAGCTCAACGCCGACATCCAGATCGGCCTCAACCTCGAGCAGATGGGCAAGGGCGACGAGGCGCTCGCCCATCTCGACGCCGCCATGAAGGCGCATCCGGACGACATCGACGTGATCACCGCGCTGGGCAACGTCCAGCGGGCGCGCAAGAAGTACGAGGAGGCGGCCGCCACCTATACCCGCGCCATCGCGCTGATCGGCGACCGGCCGCTGTCGAATTACTGGACGACCTTCTACTTCCGCGGCACCGCCTACGAGCGCGCCAAGCAATGGCCCAAGGCTGAGGCCGACCTGAAGAAGGCCCTGTCCCTGGTGCCGGCGAGCCAGCCGGCCGCCAAGGCGCAGGTGATGAACTACCTCGGCTATTCCTGGGTCGACCAGAAGATCAACATCGACGAGGCGTTCAAGCTGCTGCAGCAGGCCGCCGATGCCAGCCCCCGGGACGGCATGATCGTCGACAGCTTGGGCTGGGCCTATTACCGCCTCGGCCGCTGGGACGATGCGGTGCGTGAGTTGGAGAAGGCGGTCGAGCTGAAGCCCGGCGACCCGACCATCAACGACCACCTCGGCGACGCCTATTGGCGGGCCGGGCGACGCCTCGAGGGCAAGTTCCAGTGGCAGCACGCCAAGGACCTGAACCCCGAGCCGGACGATCTCGCGCAGATCAACGAGAAGCTCAAGGACGGCCTGCCCGATACCGAGAAGCCCACTGCGACCGCCGAGACCACGCCGGCTCCGGTCGCCGTGCCGCACAACGCCGAGAACCCGGAATTGCCCAAGGGCGCACCGCAGCCGCACGAGGCGCCGGGCGCCGCCGACAAGGCCAAGAAGTCGGGGGGCTGAAAACCCTCGGGCCGCATCCTCTCCGGGGCGGCAAGACTAATTTGTCGGCCGGCTTATAAAAATCGACGGGCATTTCCGTCCGGTTTGACGCACAGTGCTGCCGCTGCTCGCGGGGCGGCCTCGCCGTGCGTCCGCGCCCGTGCAAGACCGGCGCGACAGATCATCGTGAGGCAAGATCCCCGTACGATAACAGTCGACGGGTGGGCGGGTGCCGTGCCCGCGGAGCCAGGGAGGAACGCCCATGCCCTCAGATATCGAGATCGCCCGCGCGGCGACGCTCAAGCCGATCGCGCAGGTCGCCGAGAAGCTCGGCATCCCCGATGCGGCGCTGCACAATTACGGCAAGCACATCGCCAAGCTCGACCACGGCTACATCGCCGGGCTGGAGGGCAAGGCGCCCGGCAAGCTCGTGCTCGTGACAGCGATCTCGCCGACCCCGGCGGGCGAGGGCAAGACCACCACCACGGTGGGCCTCGGCGATGCGCTGAACCGCATCGGCGAGAAGACCATGATCTGCCTGCGCGAGCCCTCGCTCGGCCCCTGCTTCGGCATGAAGGGCGGGGCGGCTGGCGGCGGCAAGGCGCAGGTCGTGCCGATGGAGCAGATCAACCTGCACTTCACCGGCGATTTCCACGCCATCACCTCGGCCCACAGCCTCGCGGCCGCGCTGATCGACAACCATGTCTACTGGGCCAACGAGCTCAACATCGACGTCCGCCGCATCCACTGGCGCCGCGTCGTCGACATGAACGACCGGGCGCTGCGCCAGATCACCCAATCGCTCGGCGGGGTCGCCAACGGCTTCCCCCGGGAGGACGGGTTCGACATCACGGTTGCCTCCGAGGTGATGGCGGTGTTCTGCCTCGCCAAGGACTTGGCCGACCTGGAGGAGCGTCTCGGCCGAATCGTCATCGCCGAGACCCGTGACCGCAAGCTCGTCACCCTGAAGGACGTGAAGGCCACCGGCGCCATGACGGTGCTGCTCAAGGACGCCCTGCAGCCGAACCTGGTGCAGACGCTGGAGGGCAACCCGGCGCTGATCCATGGCGGCCCCTTCGCCAACATCGCCCATGGCTGCAACTCGGTGATCGCCACCCGGGCCGGCCTGCGGCTCGCCGACTACACCGTGACCGAGGCCGGGTTCGGCGCCGATCTCGGGGCGGAGAAATTTCTGGACATCAAGTGCCGTCAGGCCGGCTTGACGCCCTCGGCGGTCGTGGTGGTGGCCACGATCCGCGCCCTTAAGATGCATGGCGGCGTCGACAAGAAGAGCCTCGGGGGCGAGAATATCGGCGCCCTGGAGAAGGGGTTCGCCAACCTCGCCCGGCACGTGACCAACCTGCGCGGGTTCGGCCTGCCCGTTGTGGTGGCGGTCAACCACTTCTACGCCGACACCGATGCCGAGCATGCCCGGCTCAAGGAGCTATGCCGCGAGCGCCTCGACGTCGAGGCGATCACCTGCCGCCACTGGGCCGAGGGCGGCGCCGGCGCCGAGGATCTCGCCCGCGCCGTGGTGCAGCTCGCCGCCACCGAGCCCGCCCCGATCCGCTACGCCTACGAGACCGAGGCGCCGCTCACCGACAAGATCCGGGCGATCGCCACCAAGCTGTACGGCGCCGCCGACATCCAGATCGAGACCAAGGCCGCGGGCAAGCTCGCCACCTTCGAGAAGGACGGCTACGGCCACCTGCCGATCTGCATGGCCAAGACCCAGTACTCGTTCTCCACCGACCCGAGCCTGATGGGCGCCCCCGAGGGCCACATCGTCGGCGTGCGCGACGTCCGCCTCTCGGCGGGCGCGGGCTTCGTGGTGGCGATCTGCGGGGAGATCATGACCATGCCGGGCTTGCCCCGGGTCCCGGCCGCCGACACGATCCGCCTGGATGCCGACGGGCAGATCGACGGGTTGTTCTGAGCGGGAGCGCTCGGGCTGCCTGTCTACGGGGTATGATGTTCACACATCGGTTTGTGTAGGACGCGCCGCGCTCCCTCTCCCGCACGGGAGAGGGGACATGCGCCTCATGCGGCGATGTGTGAATCCAGTCGCACCTTCGACACAGAAGGACTGCGTCACCGCTTCACGTCACACTTTTTCAGCTGAGCCGGCCCGGTTTACCGAGAAGGACCGCACAGGGCCTCGCCACGAGCAGGAACGTCACTCGAAATCAGCGCCTTGAGCGAGGTCGCGCGCGCGGGGAAACTCTACCGCCACGTCTTCGACGCCTGCCGGTTGGCTCAGAGCTTTGGTGATGAAGTCGCATCCGTCCGCCAAGGCGGCAGGAACCGAGCAGGGTCCCACCCTGCACCCGCAAAACGTCCCGGAGTTTTCGAACCCAAGCCTCTCGAGCCTCACCCCACCCCGAACAACGCCTTCGCCAGCCGCGAATGGTCCTCCCGCAGACGGCCCGCATCGACGCCCAGCGGCTGGCCGTCGATCACCCGCCATTGACCCGCCACCATCACCCGGTCGGCCCGGGTCGCGCCGCACAGGACCAGGGCGGCCAGCGGATCGTGGGCGCCGGAAAAGCGCAATTCGTCGAGGGTGAACAGGGCGAGGTCGGCCTCGCGGCCCGGCTCGATCCGGCCGATATCGGAGCGGCCCAGGCAGGCGGCCGAGCCCTCGGTGGCCCAGCGCAGGGCGTCGAGATGGGTCACGGTCTCGGCTCCGTAGGTGAGCCGGTTCAGCATCAGCGCGTGGCGCACCCCCTCCATCAGGTTCGAGCTGTCGTTCGAGGCCGACCCGTCGACGCCGAGGCCCACGGGCGAGCCCGCCGCCTCCAGCTCGCAGGTGCGGCACTGGCCGGACGCCAGGGTCATGTTCGAGGTCGGGCAATGGCAGACGCCGACCCCGGCCTTGCCGAGCCGCGCGACCTCGGCATCGTTGAAATGGATGCCGTGGGCGAGCCAGACCCGGTCGCTCATCCAGCCGACCTCCTCGAGGTAATCCACCGGGCGGCAGCCGAACATCGACAGGCAGAACTGGTCCTCGTCCAGCGTCTCGCCGAGATGGGTGTGCAGGCGGCAGCCGTGCCGGGCGGCGAGGTCCGCGCTCTCGCGCATCAGCCGCTTCGTCACCGCGAAGGGCGAGCAGGGCGCCAGCCCGACCTGCACCATCGCCCCGGGGGCCGGGTCGTGGAACAGGTTCAGCACCCGCTCGCAATCGGAGAGGATCGTGTCGTCGTCCTGCGTCAGCGTCTCGGGGGGCAGGCCGCCCTCGCGGTCGGACAGGCTCATCGAGCCGCGGGTGATGGCGGCGCGGATCCCGAGGCTGCGCGCCTCCTCGACCTGGATGTCGACCGACTGCTCCAGTCCCTTCGGGAACAGGTAATGGTGGTCGCCCGCCGTGGTGCAGCCCGACAGCAGCAGCTCGGTATAGGCGACCCGGGTGGCGAGCCGGAACGCCTCCGGGGTAATCCGGCCCCAGACCGTGTAGAGCGCCTTCAGCCAGGGAAACAGCGGCTTGTTGATCGCGATCGGGTGCGCCCGCGTCAGGGTCTGGAACGCGTGGTGATGCGTGTTGATGAGGCCCGGGATGACCACGTGGCGCGAGGCGTCGAAGGTCTCGTCCACCGGGGCGGCCGGCTGGGCGCCGACGGCGACGCGCTCGACGATGCGGCTGCCTGCCACCACGACGCCGCCCCCAGCCTCCTCCGCCAGGATGGCCAGCGGATCGCGGATCCAGACTCGGCGGGCCCGTGCATCGGCGTCGCTCATGCTGTTCCCCTCGGGTCTCGGTATCGGCCCGGTCCGGTATCGGACCCGGAGCGGCGGCCGGCAAGCCCCGGATGGGTTCGGCATGGCTGTCTCGCGCGCGGACGTCCTCGGGCTTGACGCTCCCGGACGGCACTGAGACATGTCAGCGGGACTGACCTTCTTGCCATCCGGACGGTCCCCACGTGACGGCCTGCCTCCCGTGACCTCATCGGCACAGCGCGACGGCCTCGGCATCTCCGGGCTCTCTGCCGCGCCCAGTCCCGCCACGCCAAGTCCCGCCACGCCAAGCCCCGCACCCCGCCGGGCCGACGGCGTCGCAGCCGCTCCGGCGCATGGCCTCGGCAGCGACGACCTGATCGAGCTCCTGTTCTTCGCCTACCGGGATTTCGTCGGCGATCCCGACCGGATCCTGGCCGCCTACGGCTTCGGCCGGGCGCATCACCGGGTGCTGCACTTCGTCGACCGCTATCCGGGTCTGACCATCGCGGAGCTGCTCGACATCCTGCGGATCACCAAGCAGAGCCTCAACCGGGTGCTGAAGGACCTGATCGGCCAGGGCTACGTCGCGCAGAAGACCGGCCCGAGCGACCGGCGCCAGCGCCTGCTGTATTGCACGCCGTCCGGTGCGGAGCTGGCCGCGGACCTCACCCGGGTCCAGGCCCGCCGCCTCGCCCGGGCGCTCGCGGCGCCGGACGCGCTGGGCTCCCCGGAGGATTTCCTGATGGCGATGATCGAGCCGGAGGATCGCGCGGCGGTGCGGCGCCTGATGGCCCGGCGCGGATCCAGCGCGGGTGGCGACGCGTGACGGCCGCCCCCCGGGCCGACTTGCCCGACACGGCGCCGCACGTCCTCGTGGTCGACGACGACCGGCGCCTGCGCGAATTGCTCGCCCGCTACCTGACCGACCAGGGGTTTCGCGTCACCGTGGCGGCCAGCGCCGCCGAGGCCCGGGCCCGGGCCCAGAGCGTCGTGTTCGATGCGATGGTGCTCGACGTGATGATGCCCGGCGAGAACGGCTTCGACTACGCCCGCAGCGTCCGCGAGACCTCCCGGGTGCCGATCCTGATGCTCACCGCCCGCTCCAACCCGAACGACCGGGTGATGGGCCTGGAGATCGGTGCCGACGATTACCTGCCCAAGCCGTTCGAGCCGCGGGAGCTGACCCTCCGGCTCAACAACATCATCAAGCGCAGCGTCGGCCCGCGCGAGGCGGCCGCCGAGGCCGTGACCTTCGGGCCGTTCGCGTTCCGCATCGACCGGGGCGAATTGCGCCGGGACGACGCGCTGATCCGCATCACCGAGCGCGAGCGCGAGATCCTGACCATCCTGGCCGCGGCCGGCGGCGCCAATGTCGAGCGGGAGCAGCTCGCCGGCCCCGGGGGCGCCGCCGCGGAGCGCACGGTCGACGTGCAGATCAACCGCCTGCGCCGCAAGACCGAGGTCGATCCCGCCAACCCGGTCTTCCTGCAGACGGTGCGGGGCGTCGGCTACCGGCTCGCGGTGGATTGAGGCCGGCCCGTCACACGAGACGCGGCTCGCCGGGCTTCAGCTTCAGCCCCTTGGAGACCCGGGTGGAGAGGCTGCCCACGACAGCGACCACCGTGGGCCCCTCGGCCAGGGCGCGGACCGCCTCGATCGCCGCCTCGGCATTGGGCTTCATGACCGCGTAGACCGCGGGAGCGGGTTTGGGGCCCGACCGGCCGCGACCGCCGGATCGCTCCGGGGTCATGGACACCAGATAGGTCGTGTAGCGGCTCCGTGCGCGTCCAGGCATGTCTCAGCATTTGGCATGTCGGCTAATTATCGCCAAAGCCCGACGCCGCGGCGGAGCCGGGACGGAGGCGATGACGAACGGCACAGGGCGAATCGCGTGCCGTACGAGACCGCCCGATCCCGCCATACCGCATCCGGCGCCGGGCGCGACGGATTTCGTACGGATGCGAAGCGGCTTTGTGCCGGACAAACGCGCGCCGGTGCGGTCAGGCCAGGCTGAGGTCGAAGCCGGGCAGCGGTAGGCCGGACAGACGTGCGGTCCAAACCTGCCCGGGCGCGACCGGCAGGGCGTCGGTCAGCGTGCCGGTCGAGACGATCTCGCCGGCCGCGAGTGGCGGGCTACCAAGATCCTTAGCCAGCACATCGACGAGGTGCCGGAGCGCCGCCAGGGGGCCGCCCCCGAGCACGTTGCCGGCGCGGCCGCGATCGGCGACCACACCGTCGCGCAGAAGTTCGACGGAAAAGCCCGCCAGCCCGTCGATCCAGATGCGCGCCGCGCCCGGGTCGATACGGACGCGCTCGCCGAGCACCAGCAGGCCGTGCAGGCCGAAGGCCGCCACCGTGTCGGCAGCGGCGAAGCGCCAGCCGGGGAACAGCGATTGCACGATCTCGAAGCCGTGGGCGACCCAGGCGAGGCAACCGATCAGCGCCGCGTCGTCCATGCCGGGCTCCGGCACCCGGGCAAGCCCGAACACGATCTCGGGCTCGATCCGCGGCTCGACCAGGGCGGCGAGCGGGACCGGGCCGGTCAGTGCGGCGTGGTCGTGCAGGGTCGAGTCGTAGACATGCCCCCAGATCGGCGCGTGGACGCCGTAGGTTTCCCAGAGGGTCGTGTTGGTGAAGCCGATCTTGCGACCGAGCGGCCGTTCGCCCCGTGCCGCGCGCAGGCGCCGGACTTCCTCGGCCACCCGGTAGGCAGCCGCGAGGTCGAGGCCGAAATCCCAGCCGGTCAGGGGCGCGATCTGCCGGCGATGCTCGTGCGCCGCCAGGATCGTGCGGGCATGGGTGGCGGCGGGGACGGGATCGCTCATCCCCGCTCTGTAGCATGACCGCTGGGGCCGGTGCTCTACCAGACCAGCCGCTCGATCACTGCGTCCGGATGCACCGCTTGGCGGCCGAGCCACTCCGCGACGTCGCCGAGGCGGTGGTGCTCGGCCGAGACGCCGAGTTCCTCGGCATGGATGCCGCGAGCCACCAGCAGGCTGGCGATGCCGAAGCCGCGGGCGCCGGCGATGTCGGTGCGGATCGCGTCGCCGATCGCCATCACCCGGGCCGGATCCACCGGCGCGCCCGTGAGCTCGGCCCCCTTGGCCAGCGCCGCCTCGTAGACCGGGCGGTGCGGCTTGCCGGCATAGATCACGGCGCCGCCGAGCTCGGCATAGGCCGCCGCGAGCAGGCCCGCGCAGGGGATCAGCCGGTTGCCGCTCTCGACCACGAGGTCGGGATTGGCGCAGATCATCGTCAGCCCCCGGGTCGCGAGGCGCATGAGTTCGTCGCGGTAATCGTCGGCGGTCTCGCTGCGATCGTCGAACAGGCCGGTGCAGACCACGAGGTCGGCCTCCTCCTCCGGGACGAGGCTGAGATCGAGGCCCTGGAAGATACCGAGGTCGCGCTCCGGCCCGAGATGCCGGATCCGCGCGGCCGGGCGGCCGGCGATCAGTTCGCGGGTGAGGTCCCCCGAGGTCAGGATCGCGTCGTAGGCCTCGCGCGGCACGCCGAACCGGTCGAGGATGCGGCCCACCCCGTCCCCGGGCCGGGGCGCGTTCGAGACCAGGACCACCCGGCGCGGCCGCGTGCCCGGCAGGCCGCGGAACCGGATCAGCGCCTCGCCGGCCGGGACATGGGCCTTCTGGCCGTCATGCAGCACGCCCCACACGTCGCAGAGGAGCAGGTCGTAGCGCTCCGCCACCTGCGCGAGGCCGTCGAGGGTCGGGATCGGTGCGGTCATGGATGGGTCCGGTCACGGTTTCAAAAGGTCCGGGACCTTTTGCGGGTGCAGGGCCGCGCCCTGCAAGTCTCCGGACGCGCCCGCGTTTACTGCGGACCGAGCCGATGCTCGGCGAAGAAGTCGAGCATCGCCCGCGAGGCGTCGGGCCCGTCGGCATCGGTGTAGCTGCCTTCGGAGCGGCCACCGGACCAGGCATGGCCGGCGCCGCGCACCCGCCAATCCTCGACCATGACCCGGCCGGTCTCGTCCCGGTAGCGGGTGCGGGTGAACGGGTGGCCGCGGCCCTCGAAGGTCTCGGACCGGGCCGTCAGGCCGACGACGTTGGCCTGGGCCAGCACCTGGTCGGCGTTGCGCACGCTCACGGTGCCGTCATCCTCGCCGTGGAATACGATGGTGGGGATGCGCTGGCCGACGGGCACTGCGCCGAAGGACGGCGCGGTGCCCAGGCCCGGCGCGCCGACCTGCATGGCCATCAAGGCCGAGCCGAGATCGCGGGCGCAGCCGGCGGCGAGTCCCGAATGCACGCCCACCGCGGCGTAGAGATCCGGATAGGCCCGGGCGATGTTCAAGGCGGCCGCGCCGCCCGCCGACATGCCGGCGATGTAGACCCGGCTCGGGTCGATCGGGTTAGCCGCCATCACGGCCCGGGTGATGCCTGCGATGATCGCCGCCTCACCGGATTCCCGGCGCTGGTCGCGCGGCTCGTACCAGTTCCAGCAGCGCTGGACGTGGGCCTGCCGGCTCTGGGCCGGGTAGGCGACGAAGAAGCCCGCGCGCTCGGCCAAAGCGTTCATGCCGGTGCCGGCGGCGAAATCGTCCGGGTTCTGCGTGCAGCCGTGCAGCATCACCACCAGCGGCGCCGGCTCTGCCGGATGGCCCGGGATGAACAGCTTGTAGTCGCGACTGCCGGCCGGCTCGGCGTGGCTGAGGGCGACGAAGCGGTTCTCGACCGGCGGCGTCCGGGGGGCCGGCGGCCGTGCGGGGACGCGCCGCGCATGGCCGAGCCCCTTCAGCACCGGCGCCAGGCCGCGCACGACCTTGCCGACCGCCTTGCGGACCCGCACCGCCGGCTCGGCGATCGCCGTGCGGGCGGGCTCGGCGCGCGGTGTCTTCTGCGGAGGCTCCCGCCGGGCTTCTTGGGGCGCTTCCGCGCGGTGGGGCTGTGACTGAGAGGCCGGCGCGTCGGGCTTCGGCGGCGGCGCGGCCGCGTAGCCCCCGAGGCTGCGCTGGATCAGGGTGGTCGCCTCGTCCAGACGGCCGAGACTCGTGAGGCGGGTGACCTCGATCATGTCGGCGAAGGGCGAGCGGACATTCCTGTCGCGGGCGCCGTCCTGCATATCCTTCAGCTTGCTGAAGGGATCCATGATGGGTGCACGCTTGGTCACATCAGCGTCCGTGTCGCGGCCGGGGTTGGCGCGAAGCTCGCCATATGGTGCGACGCAATAGAGGCCGATGTGCGATGCGGCAAGGCCGGTCAGGCCGGTTCGTCGGCGCCGATATAGTCGGCCCAGATCGGTGCCGGGCCGAGGCTCGCGCGGAAGCTGTCGTGCCTCGCCCGCTCCTCATCCGTAAGGCGACTCCGATACGGGCGGGGGGCTGTCGGAACCGCCTGGACGACGGCCTGGACCTGCGGCCCGGCCTGGGCATCCAGGAGGCCGAGGCTGGTCTGCTTGCCGCCGAGCAGCTCGACATAGACCTCGGCCAGGATCTGGGCGTCGAGCAGCGCCCCGTGCTTGGTCCGCCGGCTGGTGTCGATGCCGTAGCGATTGCACAGGGCGTCGAGGTTGTTGGCCGCGCCCGGATGCTTGCGCCGGGCCATCGGCAGGGTGTCGACCACGTCCTCCAGCTGGATCGGCGGCGGCGCGTTCGCCCCGAGCCGGGCATATTCCATGTTGAGGAAGCCGACGTCGAAGGGGGCGTTGTGAATGACCAGACGCCCATCCGCCAGGAAGGCCTGCAGCTCGCCGACGATCTCGGCGAAGACCGGCTTGTCGGACAGGAAGGCGTCCGACAGTCCGTGGACGTTGAACGCGCCCTCCGAGACCGCCCGCTGCGGGTTGCAGTAGCGGTGGAAGGTGCGGCCGGTGGGGATGTGGTTGAGCAGCTCGACCGCGCCGATCTCGATCAGCCGGTCGCCGTTCCGCGCCTCCGTGCCGGTGGTCTCGGTGTCGAGGACGATCTCGCGCAGCATGTGTCGTGACTCACAGGGCCGGAACGGGTTCGCCCCCAGAGGCCCGTCCGATGGGGCGGGTCTCCGGGGGCGGCTGACCGTCTATGGAAGACTCTGTCTCCCGAAAGATTGAGACTTCCTTGGGCGCCGGCTGACCGGCGCCCGTTCCTCACGCCGCCAGGGCCAGGCGACCCTCGTCCTCGTCGGCCGCAGCCGCCATGAACTGGGCCCGGGCGAGTTCGGCGAAGCGGCCGTTCTGGGCGACCAGCGCGTCGAACGTGCCGGCCTCGACGATCCGGCCCTCGTGGAAGACCAGGATGCGGTCGGCGTTGCGGATCGTGGCGAGCCGGTGGGCGATCACGAAGGTGGTGCGCCCCTCCATGACGGCTTCCAGGGCGCCCTGGAGCTTGCGCTCGGTGGCCGCGTCCAGCGCCGAGGTCGCCTCGTCGAGGATCAGGATCGGCGGGTTCTTCAGGAGCGCCCGGGCGATCGAGAGCCGCTGGCGCTCGCCGCCGGAGAGCGACCGGCCGCGCTCGCCGATCACCGTGTCGAGCCCGTCAGGCTGGCGCGCCATGAACGCACCGGCCTGGGCCCGCTCCAGCGCGTCGAGCATCTCGGCATCGGTGGCATCGGGACGGCCGACCTGCAGGTTCTCGCGGATCGAGCGGGCGAACAGCATCGGCTCCTGGAACACCACGCCGATGTTGTGACGCAGGGACGAGAGGCCGATGTCGCGCACGTCGATGTCGTCGATCCGGATCGACCCGGAAGCCGGATCGAAGCTGCGGTGCAGGAGGCCGAGCGTCGTCGACTTGCCCGAGCCGGTGGTGCCGACCAGGGCCACGGTCTCGCCGGGACGGGCCGAGAACGAGACGCCGTCGAGCGCTTGGCGCCGGCCATCATACGAGAAGGCGACGTCGTCGAAGGTGACCTCGCCCTCGAACCGGGCGACCTGGCGGGCATGCGGGCGGTCGGCCACGGCCGGCACGGTGTCGTAGATCTCGAAGAACTCCGCGATCTTGGGTGCCTGCTGAAACAGTCCGTTAACGAAGCCGACCACATGGTCGAGCCGCGCCACGAAGGCGGTGGCCAGGCTCATGAAGGCCACGACCTCGCCCACGGTGGTGGTGCCGGCCTGGTACAGCCAGATGCCGGTGACGAAGATCGCCGTCATGGTGATGGTCGCCGAGGCGCGGGTCGCGACATTGGCGAGCGCCCACCAGGACAGGACCGGAATCTGCGCGGCGAGCAGGTTCGAGATGATGCCACGCATCGCGTCCTTCTCGGCCTTGGCGCGGGTGAAGGACTGGATCACCGCGACGTTGCCCAGCGCGTCGGAGGCGTGGGCGGCGAGGCCCGAATTGAACGCCTCGACCTGGCCCTGGAGCGTCTCGGTCCGGCGCATCACGAAGGTGGTGAGCGCCGTGAACGCCAGCACGAGGACGACCAGGATCGAGCCGAGCTGCCAGTTGATGAACAGGGTCATCGGCAGGAGCACAACCAGCGAGACCAGGGCGACGAGGTGGTCCCGGAAGAAGCCGAGCCACAGCCAGGCCATGCCGTTGGTGCCCTCCAGCATCGCCTTCAGCACCCGGCCCGAATGGTTCGCCGAATGGAATGCCAGCGGCAGGTCGAGGACATGCTCGAAATAGCTCGCCATCGAGGACAGGCGGTTGCGGTGGGCCAACCGGTCGGCGTGGAGCGCGATGAACACGCCCGCCGCGATGGTGAAGAAGCCGAACGCCACCCAGGCGGCCAGCAGGGGCAGCATCGTGCCCATGGCGTTGCCGCCGCGCTGCAGGTGGGTCAGCTGATCGATGATCCGGCCCATGAGCAGCGGCTCGGCGAAGGCCGCGATCGCCAGCACGACGTTGGTGGCGGCCAGACCGATGGCCAGCCGCCGCTCCGCCTTCAGGAAACCAAGGACCCGCCCGTACAGACGAACCATCGCACCGCTCCACCACCCCCGGCGCGGCCCGTGTGCCCGGGTCTCGCGCCATTTCTTAAGGTCCGTGCGGCGGGCGGATACAGCCGCCTTCGCCACCAAACCCCTTACACGACACGGCTTATGCCCGGGCCCGCCTGAACGGGCGATGACGGCCCTATACAGGGTCGAGGCCATCGCCTTTACGGTTCGTTCAGCAAGATTTCCTACCGCTGTGAATAACCCGGCCGCAAGCGACCGCGGAGTCAGCTTTTTTACGTTTCTGGACCGGGCGCTGCAGCATGGATCTCGCAACCGCACTCGGCCTCCTCTCAGGCCTCGGCGTCGTGGTCGGGCTGATCGTGCTCGACGGCGGCCATTTCGGCGCCTACGCGTCGGAGCACGCGGTCGTCGTGGTGTTCGGCGGCGCCACCGCGGCCACGATGATCCGCTTCCCGTTCTCGGTGATCGTCCACGGCCTGCCGATGGGCCTGCGCTTCGCCTTCATGATGCGCTCGGTGAAGCCGCAGGAGCTGATCGAGGAGATCACGAAACTCGCCGACGTGGTCCGCAAGTCCGGCCCGATGGCGCTGGAGAACATGGAGATCTCCGACCCGTTCCTGGCCCAGGGCGCGCGCTACATCGCCGACGGCTACGACCGGGACTTCATCCGGGACACGATGGAGCGGGACCGCGACAACTTCCTGATGCATCTCGACGAGGGCTCGAAGGTCTACCGGGCCTACGGCGACTGCGCCCCCGCCTGGGGCATGATCGGCACGATCCTCGGCATGGTGGCGATGTTCGCCAACATGTCCGACCCCTCGAAGCTCGGCCCCGCCATGGCGACCGCCCTGCTCGCCACCCTGTACGGCGCCGTGATCGCCAACCTGATCACCCTGCCGCTCGCCGACAAGCTGCACGTCAAGCTGGAGGAGGAGGACGTCTCCCGCTCCCTGATCATCGACGGCATCCTGATGATCCGCGACCAGAAGAGCCCGATGCTGGTGCGCGAGATGCTGGTCGCCTACCTGCCGCACAACCATCGCGAAGCGCTGCTGGAACCGGCCGCCTGATATGGCCAGACGGAAGCGCGGCGGCGCGCATGGCGGCCACGGCTGGTTCGTGACCTTCGCCGACCTGATGGCGCTCCTGATGAGCTTCTTCGTGATGGTCGCGGCCTATTCGACGCAGGACCAGAAGAAGATGCAGGTGGTCGCCGGCTCGATGCGCGACGCCTTCGGGGTCAACAAGGAATCGAAGTTCGCCGGCATCCTCGAATCCGAGGGCCTGCCGGCCGCCGACCACGTGAAGTACCTGCGCAGCATCCCGCCCGAGAAGGCCACCGACCGGACGACGCCGCCCCGGCGCGACCAGAGCAGCGAGTTCGGCCTGACCGAGACCGGCGAGCCGGATAATTTCGGCCTCGCGGCGGCCTCCCTGCGGCAGGCGCTGCAGGACATGCCGGACATCGCCGAACTGTCGAAGAACGTCGTGATCGTCCGGACCGACCAGGGTCTCGAACTGTCGATCGTCGACCAGGACGGGCGCTCGATGTTCCCGGACGGCTCGACCCGCCCGAACGAGCGCACGAGGCGCCTCTTGGAGAAGCTCGCCCCGGCCTTGCGGCAGATGCCCAACCGCATCGCCATCACGGGCTTTACCGCCACCGAAAGGCCGGGCCAGCGCCTGCCGGTGTCGCCCTGGGAGCTGTCGGCCGGCCGGGCGATCAGCGTGCGGGAGATCCTGGCCGGGGCGGGCGTGCAGGACGACCGGTTCGCCTCGGTCTCCGGCAAGGCCGACACCGAGCCGATGTTCCCCGACAACCCCTATCTCGCGGCCAACCGCCGGGTGACGGTGACGCTGCTGAAGGAGGCGCCCCCGGTGCCGAACGTGAAGGGGCTGCCGTAGCACGCCTACTTGGCGGTGAGCAGCGCCCAGTAGACCTTGTATTTCGAGCCCGGCGCGTAGGCGGTGGCGATCCCCATCCGGGTCGCCCGGGGGTCGAGCATCGTGGCGTCGTGCGGCCCGCTCTCGCGCCAGCCGGAGAACGCCTCGGCCAGGGTGTGATAGCCGGCCGACAGGTTGGCGTTGACGTCGGAGAAGCCGAGCCGCCCGACCGCGGCCTTCACGGTCTGCGCCTTGCTCGGCCGGTCGGCGACCGCCATGGCGGCCGCCTCGGCCTCGGCCAGACGCTGCAGCTCGGGATCGACCGTGAGCGGCCCCGCGCCGCGGTTGCGGCGATAGGACGAGATCATGTCCCGGGCGGCGTCGGTGTCGACATGGGCGGCCTGGCTGGCCAGCGGCAGGTAGATGCTCGGCAGCGCCGCCGTGGTCGGCGCCTCGGTGGCGCAGGCGCCGAGCAGCGCCAGCGCCGGGATGCAGGCCGCCGCCCAGAAGCCTCGTCTCAGGTTGCGTCCGCCCACGTTCGAAGATCCATGCTCGCGCATCCGGCTCGGACGCCCGGCCCATATAGGGAGCCCCGGGCGATCGCGCGACCGGTCCCGCTGAGGCCGCGCGTGCGCCTTCAGCCCCCGGCGCTCCGGAGGCCGCGGTCGCGCTGCAGCTGGGACGGCGGCGCCTCCTTGGACTCCGGGATCTCCTTCGGCTCCTGGGGCCCAGGCGCGACCTGGCCGAACCGGCTCGCGATCTCGCCCATCGCGGCCTGCATCGTCTCGAAGCCCTGCACGGTGACGATGCTGGCGCCGGGGCCGAGCGGCGGGATGAAGCCCGCGCCCGACAGGGTCGCGAACACCGCGTAGTTCAGGTCGGTCTGGACCTTCAGGCCGAGGCTGACATCGACGATCCAGACCAGCAGCTCGAATTCCAGGAACGGATCGCCGATCTTCTTGAACACCACCCGGGGCGCCGGATCCTTCAGCACGTCGGCATGGGCCTGGGCGCAGCCGACGATCATCTCGGCGGCCCGCACCGGGTCCTGGTTGCGCAGGACGCTGACCGTAATGCTGACCCGGCCCGAACGGTCACCGCGCACGCGGTTCTTGACCACCCCGGAAATCAGGTTCGAGTTCGGCACGATCACGGCCGAGCGGTCGAAGGTCTGGATCTCGGTGGAGCGCACCGAGATGCGCTTCACGATGCCCTCCGAATCGCCGATCACCACCTGGTCGCCGACCCGGATCGGGCGCTCCCACAGGAGCAGCAGGCCGGAGACGAAGTTGTTGACGATCGACTGCAGGCCGAAACCGATACCGACCGACAGGGCGCCGGCCACGATGGTCAGCTTCTCCAGGCTCAGGCCGAGATACGAGAAGGCGAGCGCCAGGGAGAGCAGGAAGCCGCAATAGCCCGCGATCGTGGTGATCGAGTTGCGCAGGCCGGAATCGAGGTCGGTGGCGGGCAGGTAGGTCTGTTCCAGCCAGCGCTGCACCGCCCGGGTGACGAACACGCCGAGCACCAGGATGCCGATGCCGAACGCAATGCTCGACAGGGAGATCGTCACGTCCCCGACCTTGAAGCCGAAGAAGGCCTGCCGGATCGACGAGACGATGTCGGTGGAATCGAGCCCCCAGGGCGCCAGCACGAGCAGTGCCGCCACCAGCATCAGCACGACCCGGGCGGCCCCGGTCGCCAGGACCGAGATCTGGTTCAGCGAGCGCTTGCGCAGGCCGGTATTGGCCTGGAGCGCGGTGGCGAGCCGGGTCTCGTCGGTAAGCGCGCGGCCGACGAAGGTGTCGACGCTCTGGACCAGCAGGTAGAGCAGCACGAGCACGCCCGCGGCCCAGATCAGCTGGTCGATCAGGAAGGCCGCGAAGGCGACGTAGCCGACGAGCGCGCCGAGCCCGATCAGCGCGACCCCGGCCCAGCCGAGGAGCCGGGCTGGGCCGCCGATGCCCGTGGTGGTCTTGGTCGGCACGTAGGGGCCGAAACAGGCCTCTTCCTCCTGCTCGGTATCGGCGAACCGGTGGAGGCCGACCGCCAGGATCAGCGCGGTGGCCACGGCGCCGAGGCCGCGGGTCGCGATCGAGATCGGCAGCGCCGCCGAGATCCCGGAATTGAGCGCCTCCACGGATTTCACCACGGTGATCACCGTGGCGATGCCGACCGCGAGCCGGGTCAACCGGGTGGCGGCCGCGTCGCCGACCGGGGCGGGCCGCCAGGCCGGCTTGTCGGGGCTCAGCAGCCCGTCGCACAGGGCCTCGACGAAGGCGATGAAGGCCAGCCCGCCCAGGATCGCGGCGGCCACCGGCAGCAGCCGGGACGGCAGCAGGTTGGTGGCGTCGAGCGCGTAGTAGACCGCGTAGGAACCCGCCACCGCCGGCACCGTGCCGAGCAGGATCACCCGCCAAGCGGCCAGCAGGGTGGCGCGGCGCGACGGCTCGGTGGCGGACGCGTCCCGGCGGGCGGCCCGGGGCGCGATGTTGCGCCGGCCGAAATACAGCGCGACCGAGATCCCGAAGGCGAGCCCCAGGAATAGCAGGTTGCCCATGCTGCCGTTGCGCGAGAACAGCAGCCCGATATCGGACACGGCGCTCTGCAGCGAGCGGGTATCGCGCGGTATGTCGGCCATGACCTTGGCCCAGAGGCCCGGGCTGACCAGGGGCTGCGAGCGCTGGAACAGGTCGCGGGTGAACGATTCGCGCCGGCGGTTCGACACCCGGTCGATGATCTGGTCGCCCTGCACCAGCAGGGAGCGGGCGAGCCGCTGGGTCTCGTCGATGCGGGTCACCGCAGCCTCGCGCTCCACGCGCTGCTCGGCGATCTCGGGGCTTTCCTGAGTGTCCTTCGGCTTCGGGCCGAGCTGCGCCAGCCGCTCGCGTGCCGCCTCGAGCGGCGCATCGAGCCGGGTGATCAGCGCGCGGATCTCCTCGGTGACGGTCCCGGCGCTGTCGCGAATCGCCGCCAGGTCGGTGGCGGTCAGATCGGGATGCCCCAGCTGCTTCTCGCGCGCCTCGAGCTCGGCCTTGGCGGCGTCGAGCTGGGCCCGGACCGCTTTGAGCTGCTCGGACATCTCGGGTTTCGGCGCCGCGGGCTTGGCGTCGGGCGCCTTCGCGTCGGCCGGCTTGGTCTCCGCGGGCTTGGACTCCGCGGGCTTGGTCCCCGGGTGCTGCCCGGCCGGCGCCTCGCCCTGGGCCCAGGATGCGGGCGGCGCGGCGGCCGGGATGCCCAGCATCAGCGCGGCCAGGAGGGCCAGCGCGGCGGGCCGGCGCGGCGCGCCGTTCGGCTTCCGGGGGCGCACGGGCGTGCGAATCATAGGCTACCTCTCGTCGGGCGCGCCGGGGGCGCGGTCGGAGCCCGGCATCGGCGGACCGGCGGTCATCGGGAACCGCGCGGGCCTTCTCGAGCGCTCGCCGCCGGAGGGGATACCGGTGGGGACGCCGGTTCGGCGTCGGCGAGCGCGTGAATCGAAGCCTGAGGGGCGCGCCTGATCGCAGGGCGATTCGGGCACGGCCCTCGAGGCCGGGCGCTGTGGGCTTCCAATAGGGCGAAACCGTGCCCTCGCCCACCCTGGCGCCGGCCGGCGCGCCCGGCACCCGCTGTGGGTGCGTCCCCAGGCCCCTGAGGGACGAGCTTCACAAGGCTGTCACGGTGGGATTAGATGAACACCAGATGGACAGGGCCTTTTCGTCGTCACGCGAAAGGGTTCGGCCGGCGCCGATGCCGGTCCGGCCCGGCCGCGTTCCGGTTGCTACCGCACCGACTGGCGTCACCGCGCGCCGGCCCGCCGCCCTGTTGCTCCTTCCGCCTCTCCCGCCGAGCCGACGTCCCGTCCGCCGGCCCGTCCTGTACCGGCCCGCGGCCGCGTCGGACGGGCCGGTGGGGCGCCGGCGCGTTCCCGCGCGTTATACGCGTCAGAGATAGTCCGAAGAGTCGCGCCGATGATGGATCTCCAAACCCTCGTCCTGAACGCGGATTATCGGCCGCTCTCCTACAATCCGCTCTCGCTCTGGTCGTGGAAGGACGCCTTCACGGCCCTGTTCCTCGACCGCGTCACTCTGGTGGCGAGCTACGACGTCGAGGCGCGCTCACCCTCACGGGCGCTGCGGGTGCCGAGCGTCGTGGCCTTGAAGAACTACGTGACGCTCGCGCGCAGCCCGGCCTTCACCCGCTACAACATCTACCTGCGCGACGGTTTCAGCTGCCAGTATTGCGGCCTGCGGCTGCCCTCCGGCGGCCTGACCTTCGACCACGTGGTGCCGCGCTCCCGGGGCGGCCTGTCGAGCTGGGAGAACGTCGTGGCGGCCTGCTCGCCCTGCAACCTGCGCAAGGCCAACCGCACGCCGCAGGAGGCCGACATGCCGCTCGCCACCGAGCCCCGCCGGCCGACCCGCTACGAGCTGCACCACCGGCAGCCCGAATTCGACCACCGCCAGTACCACCACACCTGGCTCGACTACCTGTATTGGGACAGCGAGCTGGAGAGCTGAGGCCGGATCACCAAGCCGGCCCGCGGCGGGGCGGCTCGTTGTACATCGGGACGTTGTGGTTGCGCGGCAGGTAGCCCCGGACGATCACGGGCGGCGGCACGGCCGCCAGGTCGGGCCGCACGCGGATCACGCGCCGGAGGCGGGGCGGATCGAAGCCACGGTCCTCGGGCCAGGCGGAGGCCGGCGCGGGGACGAGGGCGAGCCCGGCGAGGAGGCCGAACGTGAGCGGTCGCAATCCCCTCGGGTCGAGCATCGGAAGCCTCCCGGCGCCAGGCCGCATCAGAACTTGACCGCCGCGCCGGCCCGGACTGTGTTCAGGTTGACCTTGTGCCCATCGAACTGACTGAACAGCACGTACTGATACTCGGCGCGCAGCAGGATGTTCGGCGTGATCGCATATTCGAGACCGGCGCCGACCGTCGCACCGGCGACCACCTTGGTCTTCGATTGCGTCTGGATCGACGTGAACGGTGTGCCATTGTAGGGCGCGTTCGGATTGAAGCTCGTATAACCGAAATTGGACACGTAGGTCGGTGTCCCGGAGAGGTTGGCGTTGTAGGCGGTGACGTCGAAGCCATAGTTCCGGTACATCGTCGTGTCGGCGATGCGTGCCCGGCCGATCGCCAGACCGCCGGTCACGAAGGGCAGGAAGTTGCCGAGAGCGTAGCCGGCCCGGGCCCGCAGCGTGCCGTAATCGTTGACGCGCGTGGCCGTGTATCCGGCCATATCGACTGTTTCGAGAATGTTCGAGGCGGTCTTGCTGCGCCCGAGTCCGTCGCTCGACACGCCCATCTTGCCGAAATTCGTGTAGTCGGCCTCGAAGCCGAAGACGAAGTCGTCGAACTGCACATTGTAGCCGACGAAGGCGCCAAAGCTCGTGTCGCCGACCCGCTTCGACGGAGGATTGAGAAGGGTCGACGCACGAAACGTCGATTCGCCGGTCGTATCGTGAGAGTCCCGATAGATCAGGGGTTGCAGCGCGCCCTTTGTACCCAGCGCCGCGGACGTGTACCCGCCATGGCCGCCGACATACACGCCGCTCCAGTCGACCACCGGGGCCGGGACCGGGTCGTAATCGGCGCCGCGCAGGTAATCGTAGTCCAGGTCGGCGGCCTGGGCGGTGCTGGCGCCGCAGAGGCCGAGGATCGCCAGCAGCGGCAGGGTGACGGTACGCATCGGGATCGTCCTGGAACTGCGAGACGGACGGCGGCTCGGGCCTCGATGCAGTGATAGTTGGGTAACCTTAAGCGTCCGTTATTTCGGGGTTCTTCGGAGATCCCGATTCGATCATCGCGACTAGGCCAGAACTATCCGACGGACCAATGTTGATCTGCGCCTCGCGATCGATGTCTGCCCCGGCGACAGGACGAAAAAAAAAACGGCGCGGAGAGCATCCGCGCCGTCGACCATGAGAGATTTGGAGAGACAATTAGTACTTGCGGACCAGCGGGCCGGGGATCGGCTCCGGCATCAGCGGCGGCAGCGGCGCCGCGACCAGGCCGCCGAGGTAGTAGCGCAGGCCGATCTTCACGTCGTGGGCCTCGATGTCCTTCACCTTGATCGGGCGCAGGGCCTCGGTGCAGCACGGGACGAAGCCGGCGCCGGTCTCGGCCTTGCCGAGGTTGAGGTAGCGGTAGGCCACCTCGATCTTCAGGGCGTCGCTCACGTCGTAGGCGAGACCGGCATGCAACGCCCAGGCGAAGCTGCCGCTGGTCTTGCTCTTGTAGAATTTGCTGCCGCTGTTGGTGTTGTACACCGGGTTGCCGTTGTTGTCGTAGACCGGCGCGTAATTGTAGTAGGGCTGGCCGCACTTGCAGTCGTAGATCGGGTTGCCGTAATCGTAGGCGTAGGTCGGGCTGGTGAACTGCTGGTTGGTCGAGTAGCCCGAAATGTGGTTGAAGGCGTAGCCGACGCCCCCACCGATGAACGGCGTGATGCCGTACCAGGTGCCGAGGTCGAAATACGCGTTGGCCAGCACCACCGCGGAATCGAAGTTGCTGGTCGACTTGTTGACCCCGTAGGAGCCGAGGCCGTTGTCGAACTCGGGGCCCTTGTAATACTCGCTGCCACGCAGGCCGGTGGAGTAGCGGTACTCACCGGTCACGTCGCCGCGCAGGAATGGGGTGAACTGGTAGCCGACGCCGACACCCGCGAAACCACCGCCGCCGATCTCGTTGCCGAACGACCGGTTGGCATCCGCGTAGCCGGTGTAATCGTAGGCCTCGGTGTATCTCGGGCGGGTATACACGCTCGCGCCGACATCGCCGCGCAGGTACCAGCCGCCGCCGACCTCGATCGGGGGTGGAGGGGGCGGGGGCGGAGGCGGGGGCAGCAGGTCCGCAGCAGCGGCTAGGCAGGGCGCGCCGACGCTCGCCGCGAGCGTCAGGCTGCGCACCAAAGCGTTCAGCTTGGAGCGGGCCATAAGGATTCCTTCACTGGACTCGTGTGCCGGAAGCTTGACATGCCGGCTCTGATGACGAGGCGAAGGATGGATCGAACGTCTTAAATCCGGCTTAACGTTAAATGTTAGCCTTGCCGGGCTCTTGCAGCCTGGAAAAGCCGCAGCTCAGTAAAGGATTCGCCAGTCTTGGTCCCAGCACCCGGCACGATCGCGACACCCTTCGCCCGCGGGCCGGGCTGAGCCGGTGCTGCCCGAGGACGTGCGCGCCCTGGCGCTGATGCTGCCCGAGACGGTGACGGGCGCCCATCGCGGCAACCCGGATTTCCGCGTCGGTGGCCGGGTGTTCGCGACCCTGTGGGTCGAGGAGGACCGGGTCGTGCTGCGCTTGGCGCCCGCCGACCAAGCGGACCTGTGCGAGGCCGAGCCGGACCTGTTCACGCCGCTCGATGGCGCCTGGGGCCGGCGCGGCTGGACAAATCTCGACCTCGACCCGTGCGAGGAAGAAATTCTGCGCGCCGCCCTGTTGGCGGCCTGGCGGTTCACCGCGCCGGCGATCCTGCGCGCCGCCTACGCGTGAGCGTTGAGCCCTCAGGGGCTCCGCCCCTGAACCCCGCCGGGGCCGCGGGCCCTTCGGGATCCCGGGCCTCAGGCCGCGACCTTCGTCACCGCCTCGACCACCTCGTCGACCACCGCGTTGACGAGGCCGCGGTCGTCACCCTCGGCCATCACGCGGATCACCGGCTCGGTGCCGGAGGGGCGGATCACCAGGCGGCCGCCATTGCCCAGGCGGGCGCGGGCCTGGGCGATCGCGCTGACCACGCTGTCCTGGCTGAGCGGCTCACCGGCGCGGTAGCGGACGTTCTTGAGGATCTGCGGCAGCGGGTCGAAGCAGTGGCAGACCTCGCTCACCGGCCGGCCCTGGCGCTGCACCACGCTGAGCAGCTGCAGGGCCGCCACCAAGCCATCGCCCGTCGTGGTGTAGTCCGACATGATGATGTGGCCGGATTGTTCGCCGCCGAGATTGTAGCCATGCTCGCGCATGTGCTCGAGCACGTAGCGGTCGCCCACCGCGGTCCGGGCCAGGGTTAGGCCAAGGCCGCCGAGGAAGCGCTCCAGGCCGAGATTGGACATGATCGTCGCCACCAGCCCCGGCTGGGTCAGCCGCTCGTCCTCCTGCCAGGAGCGCGCGACCACGGCCATCAGCTGGTCGCCGTCGACTACGTGGCCCTTCTCGTCGACGATCAGCACCCGGTCGGCGTCGCCGTCCAGCGCGATGCCGATATCGGCCCGGCGCTCGCGCACCTTGGCGACCAGCGCCGCCGGGGCGGTGGAGCCGACATCCCGGTTGATGTTGAACCCGTCCGGCTCGGTGCCGATGGCGATCACCTCGGCACCGAGCTCCCACAGGGTCTCGGGGGCGACCCGGTAGGCGGCGCCGTTGGCGCAATCGACCACCACCCGCAGGCCGTCGAGCGTCACGTGCCGGGGCAGGGTGCGCTTGGCGAACTCGATGTAGCGGGCATGCACGCTCTCGATGCGCTTGGCCCGACCGAGATCGGCGGAGCCCGCCAGCTTCGTGTGGAGCTCGGCGTCGATCAGCTCCTCGATCTCATGCTCGATCGTGTCGTTGAGCTTGAACCCGTCGGGACCGAACAGCTTGATGCCGTTATCCTCGAAGGCGTTGTGCGAGGCCGAGATCATCACCCCGATATCGGCCCGCATGGAGCGGGTCAGCATCGCCACCGCGGGAGTCGGCACCGGGCCGAGTTGCAGCACGTCCATGCCCACCGAGGTAAAACCGGCGATCAGCGCGGTCTCGATCATGTAGCCCGACAGGCGGGTATCCTTGCCGATCACCACCCGGTGGCGGTGGTCGCCGCGCTGGAACACCAGGCCCGCCGCCTGCCCGACCTTGAGGGCGAGTTCCGGGGTGATCACCCCGTTGGCCCGGCCCCGGATGCCGTCGGTTCCGAAATACTTGCGCGCCATCAGGATCTCCGGTGCCCGGCCTCTCGTCCGGCCAACGCGGCGACAGAGTAGCCCGACAGAACTTAGCAGATTGGATTGTCCCGGGTGCTCCCCGACAAAGACGGTCGAAATGCGGCGTGACTCCGGGCGAGGCGCTACAGCACCCGTGGGAGCGCCGCCGCCAGCAGCGTGATCCCGGAGATCGTGAGGAGGCCGAGCACCACCCGGCGGAAGGCCGTCTCGCTCAGGCCGACATAGACCCGGGTGCCCAGCAGGACCGGGATCAGCATGGCGGGCAGCACCACGGCCAGCATCGGCAGCGCCGTGCGGGTGACGAGGCCCGAGCCGAGATAGACGAGCATCGTGACGGCCAGCATCGTCAGGTTGAAGTTCTGGATGATCGTGCGCTGCACGTCGCGCTCGTAGCCGCGCAGCACGCACCACAGGGTCGGCAGCGTGCCGGTGAAGCCGCCGAGCCCGCCGAGCATGCCGCCGCTCATGCCGACGACGGCGTCCGCGAGCCGCCCGCCCGTGGTGATCCGCGGCAAGTCCTTGGCGAGCAGCATGGCCGGGCACCAGACCACCAGCAGGGTGCCGAGCACCACCTTGAACCAGTCGGCATTGAGGTGCGGCAGCAGGAACACGCCCAGCGGAATGCCGGCGAGCCCGCCCAGCACGAACGGGGCGAGGCGGGCCCGGTCGAAGCCCCGCCGGACCGTGACGGCGGCCACGACTTGGCCGGTGAGGGACCCGGCCACCGCCAGGACGGCGGCGAGTTGCGGATCGATCACCCAGGCCCAGAACGACAGGGCCACCAGCCCGAAGGCGAAGCCCGACAGCCCCTGCACGAAGCCGGCGACCGCGGCCCCGAGGGCGACGACGAGATAAACGGACAACGCCATCGGGTGTGCGGCTCGGACAGGTTCCCGCCCCGGTCTTTCCGATTCGCCGGCCGGAGCCGAGCCTCCGGCCAAGCTTCCGGGCAACGTTCACGGACAGGCGGGGCGGATTGTCATGCGGGGAGGCGCAGGGCGGTCAGTCCAGATCTGCCACGCGCCTTCCCTCCACGGCAATCCATGGTGGTCACACAACGGTCGGCGGGGATCGCGACGTGCCCCCTTTCCCGTGCGGGAGAGGGTTGGGGTGAGGGATACGCCCTATCCGGACGAACCTGTTCCCTCGCCCTGTCCCTCTCCCGCACGGGAGAGGGGACCCGCGCCATATCCGGCGCTGTGAAATCGGATCATCCCGAAACGGGCCCGGCGCGGAAGACCCAACGAAAAAGGGCGCCTCGCGGCGCCCTTCTCATCCATCCGTCCAAATTCAGGCTTGCGGCTGAGGCTCCAGGCCGCCGTCGCTCTCCTTCGGCCGGCCGCGGCCGGCGGAGGGGACCGAGGAGCCTCGGGCCGGGGTCGGCGGCACGTCGCCGCCGTCGCGGATCGGGGGCTGGCCGCGCAGGAGGTTGCGGATCTCGTCGCCCGAGAGCGTCTCGTATTCGAGCAGCCCCTGGGCCAGGGCCTCCAGGTCGTCCTTGTGCTCGGCCAGGATGCGGCGGGCCTCCTCCAGGCCGGTCTCGACCAGGCGGCGAACCTCGGCGTCGATCTTCTGGGCGGTCGACTCGGAGACCGATTGCTGCCGGCCCATCGACATGCCGAGGAAGACCTCGTCGTTGTTCTCGCCGTAGGCCACGGTGCCGAGCTCGGGCGAGAAGCCCCAGCGGGTCACCATCATCTTGGCAAGCCGCGTCGCCTGCTCGATGTCCGATTGGGCGCCCGATGTCACCTTGTCCCGGCCGAAGGTCATCTCCTCGGCGATGCGGCCGCCCATCATGATCGCCAGCCGCGAGGTCATCTGCTCGAAGCTCATGGAGAGCTTGTCGCGCTCGGGCAGCTGCATGACCATGCCCAACGCCCGACCGCGCGGGATGATGGTCGCCTTGTGAACCGGGTCGGTGGCCGGGACGTTCAGCGCCACGATGGCGTGGCCGCCCTCGTGATAGGCAGTCAGCCGCTTCTCGTCCTCGGTCATGACCAGGGTGCGCCGCTCGGCGCCCATCATGACCTTGTCCTTGGCGTCCTCGAACTCATGCATCGTGACGATGCGCTTGCCGCGACGGGCCGCCAGCAGGGCCGACTCGTTGACGAGGTTCATCAGGTCGGCGCCCGAGAAGCCCGGAGTGCCGCGCGCGATGGTCTTGAGGTCGACGTCGGGGGCCAGCGGCACCTTGCGGACGTGGACCCGCAGGATGCGCTCGCGGCCGGTGACATCCGGGTTCGGCACCATGATCTGGCGGTCGAACCGGCCCGGACGCAGCAGCGCCGGGTCGAGCACGTCGGGGCGGTTCGTCGCCGCGATGATGATGACGCCCTCGTTGGCCTCGAACCCGTCCATCTCCACGAGGAGCTGGTTCAGGGTCTGCTCGCGCTCGTCATTGCCGCCGCCCAGGCCGGCGCCGCGATGACGGCCGACCGCGTCGATCTCGTCGATGAAGATGATGCAGGGCGCGTTCTTCTTGGCCTGCTCAAACATGTCGCGCACGCGGCTGGCGCCGACGCCCACGAACATCTCGACGAAGTCGGAGCCCGAGATGGTGAAGAACGGCACGTTGGCCTCGCCCGCGACCGCCCGGGCGATCAGGGTCTTACCGGTGCCGGGCGGGCCGACGAGCAGCACGCCACGCGGAATCCGGCCGCCGAGCCGCTGAAACTTCTGCGGGTCGCGCAGGAATTCCACGATCTCCTGAAGGTCTTCCTTGGCCTCCTCGACGCCTGCCACGTCGTCGAAGGAGACGCGGCCGTGGGCCTCGTTCAGGAGCTTCGCCTTCGACTTGCCGAAGCCCATGGCGCGGCCGGCGCCGGACTGCATCTGGCGCGACAGAAAGATCCAGGCGCCGATGAAGACGAGGATCGGCAGCCAGCTCACGAGCAGCTGGATGAACCAGGGGGTATTGTCCGACGGCGGGCGGGCCGTGATCGTCACGCCCTTGCCCTGGAGCTTGGAGACCAGGCTCGGGTCGTTGGGCGCGTAGCTGGTGAAGTTGCCGCCCCCGACATAGGTGCCGGACACGTCCTGCCCGGAGATCACCACCGACTGGATCTTGCCGGCATCGGCGTCGTTGAGGAGCTGGCTGTAGGCAATCTCACTGCCGCCGCCCCGGTGACCCGGGTTCTGGAACAGGGTCACGAGGGCCAGCACCAGCAGGAAGATGACGACCCACAAGGCAAAGTTGCGAAAATTCGGGTTCATCGATCGATCCTTGGTGCGTGCGGCCCCCTAGACGGACACATCGCGCGGCTTTGCCGGTCCATCCGTGCACACCTCGCCAATGTAGGCGGGGGGGCCTTCGTTGCCAAGTAAGCCGGCCCCCCCTGCGGCGAGGGGAACATCTGTTCTTCAATCCGCCGCCTTGAAACGCCGGGGCGGCGCAAGGGTGAGGGTCAGGGTGCCAGCGGCATCGGCGGCGACCAGGATTCCCGCCAGGGTCCGCCGGATCGGCTCCCGGCGGCGCAGGGCGGGAAGCAGCGCGTCGAGCACAAGAGATTCCAGGCGCTCCAGGCGGCGCGGTCCGGCGCCGGCCCGGGTCAGGGCGGTGTCGAGGCAGCGCAGGGCAAGGGCTTCCGGCAGGGCCGCCAACGCGGCGCCGTCGAGGTGCAACGCCGCAGCGTCGGTATTCTTTGCCGGCAGAAGGGCCGCCGCAAGGGCCTGCTCGGCCGCGGCCCGGAGGGCGTCGTCGTCCCGGGCGGCCCGTTCGGCGAGGCGCGCGAGCCGCGCTGGGCTCAGGCCCTCGCGCTCCAGGGTCGCCCAGGTGGCGCGCAGGCGGCCCCGGGCGAAGCGCGAATCGGCATTGGCCGGGTCGCGGACATGCGGGATGCCCCGGGCCGCGCACCAGGCCACCAGCGTCGCCTTGGGCAGGGCCAGGAAGGGCCGCCCGAGGGTGAGGCCGGGGGCGAGGGGACGCTCGGTCCGCATGCCGGCAAGCCCCGCCGGTCCGCTGCCGGCGGCGAGCCGCATCAGCACGGTCTCGGCCTGGTCGTCCCGGGTATGGCCGGTGAGCACGAGGCCGGCGCCGATCGCCGCCGCGTGCGCGGCCAGCAACCGGTAGCGGGCGGCCCGGGCCGCATCCTGCAGGCCGGTTCCGGGCTTCGGCCCCGTCCAGGTCAGGACCGCATGCGGCAGGCCGAGCGCCCGGGCCGCCCGCCCGACCCCCTCGGCCTCCGGTCCGGAATCCGGGCGCAACCCGTGATCGACGGTGGCGACCTGCACGGAGGCGCCGAGCGCCGCGGCGGCGTGCATCAGCGCGCTCGAATCGGGCCCGCCCGAGACGGCGAGCAGCACGCCCCGGTCGGACCGGCCGAGCCAGGGCCCGAGGGCGCGGAGGACCGGATCGTCCGATGGGCCAGTCATGGATTCAAAAGGTCCGGGACCTTTTGCGGGTTCAGGGCAGAGCCCTGCTGCCGGGCATGCCCTTCGGGAGGCCGGTCAGGCCGAGCAGTGGGCGCGCTTCTGCTCCCGGACGACGCCCTGGCGGACGGTGCTGCCGGCATTGGGGAACTTCCGGTCGAGCTCGGCCAGGGTCGCGCAGGCCTGCTCGCGGGCCCCGAGGGCGTTGAGCGTGACGCCGAGCTTCAGCATCGCGTCCGGCGCCTGGGACGAGCGGGCATAGTCGGTGGAGACCTTCAGGAACTGCTCGGCCGCCTCGCGGTTGCGGCCGCGGGCCAGGTAGCTCTCGCCCAGCCAGTAGGTCGCGCCGGCGACCCGGTTGTCGCGGGGATGCGACTGGATGAACTGGCGCAGGCCCATCTCGGCCTGCTCGTACTGCTTGGAGCGAACCAGCTCGACCGCGGCCTCGTAATCGGCGGCCGGGTCGCCGGTTCGGGTGGCGGCCACGCTCTCGGCCGGGCGGGTCGCCGGGACCGGGATTGCGCCGGTGCGGGCGGGCGGCCGCAGGTCCACGGGCTCGTCGTAGCCGGGGGCGGCGCCCTCGGCGTCGGGATCCTCGTCCTCGATCGCGGCTCGGGGCAGGGCCTGCGGCCGGGCCGGCGCCGCCTCGGCGGCCTCCCGGGCCGGCAAGGGCGGGGAGGGCGGGGTGCTGCCGAGCGGCATCGGCGCCCCGGGGGCGCCGGGGGCGTGGGACGGGTCGAACGCGTCGCCGCGCTTCCCCGGGCGCCCGGCACCCGGATTGCCGCCATTGACCGCGCCGGCCGGAGCCGGCGCCGCCGAAGGGGCCGCCGATGGGCTGGATCTGCCGCCGCCCTTGCCCTCGTTCAGGCGAAACTCGACATCCTCCTGGAACTTGCGCAGCTGCTCTTTCAGCTGACGGTTCTCATACTGGAGGGTCTCGATCTGCCCGGCCATGATCCGGGACTGGTTCTCGATGCGCCCCAGGCGCACCACCAGTTCCGAGGCGTCCTGCGCGGCGGCCGGATGGCCGAGGAGCAGGGCCCCGAGGATCGTCGTGAGCGCGAGGCGAGTGCGAAGGCGGGCGGGCATGATGGGCTGCGGTCCGATGGAAGCGCGAGGCCCTATCAGATGCGCCGTTCCGCGGCAAAACTGCGGCGCAGCCGGGTCGGCGCCGCGGCCGGCGAATTCTTTGCGGCAATGCCTGCCGGTTCTTCGAAGGAACCGGCAGGCGGACGTAGCTTAGCGGCGAATCCGTGAAGACTTACGCGCCGGCGCCGCGGTCGAGCACGATCACCGCGCGGCGGTTCTGCGACCAGCACGAGATGTCGTTGCACACCGCCACCGGCCGCTCCTTTCCGTAGGAGACCGTGCGCATCCGGTTCGCCCCGATGCCCCGCGTGGCCAGGTAGTCGTTGACCGCCTGGGCCCGGCGTGCGCCCAGGGAGAAGTTGTACTCGCGGGTGCCGCGCTCGTCGGCGTGGCCCTCGATGATGAAAGTGTAGCGCGGGTAGCGCTGCAGCCAGGCCGCCTGCTTGTCCAGGGTGGCGGTGGCGGTGGGCGTCAGGTCGGTGGAATCCGATTCGAAGAAGACCCGGTCGCCGATATTGACGACGAAGTCCTGCGCGCTGCCCGGGGTCGCGGCGCCGGCCCCGAAGGCGGAGGCGTCGGCGAGATCCTTGTCGTTGCTGCAGGCGCCGAGCCCGAGAGCGGCGCAGACAGCGAGGCCGAGGGCGAGTGCGCGGAAACGCTGGGGCATGATCGTTCAACTCCTCGAGCGGTGCCGAAGGCCGGCTGCTGGTCTTCGAGGCGGGTCCGCGTAGTCCTGAGCGCCGGTGATAGGCGCGGATGGTTAAGCGACGGTTCCGACCGGCGCCGAGGAGCGTCCTGCGAGTCCCGGCCGGTCGGCGGCGTGCGCTGCCGCACGCTGGCGGATGCTGACGCGCCCGGATTGCGGCAGGGCCGGGGCGATGGAACAAGCGGGGCCATTTCCGCTCGGCCGGTTGCCGCGGTGCAACAGGGCCCGATACCGCTTTCGCGGCCACTTTAAGAGATCCTCAACCCTATGGGTTCTTGATTCGCCCCATCGATCCCCGGACCCTCAAAGCATGCGCCCCGCCCAGTGCGTCCTCATCGTCGAGGATAGCTACCTGCTCCTCGAGATCATCGCGAGCCTGTGCGAGACGCAGGGCATTCGGGTGATCGAGGCCTCCACGGGCGAGGCGGCGCTGACGCTGCTGCGGGCGCGGGGCGCCGAGATCGACTGGTTGTTCACCGATATCCACCTGCCCGGGCTGATCGACGGCTGGACCGTGGCCCACGCCTTCCGGGCGATCCATGCCGACCGGCCGGTGGTCTACACCTCGACGGATTCGAGCGGCGGACGGGGCGTCCCGGGCAGCTTGTTCCTGCGCAAGCCGTTCCAGGTGCAGGCGGTCAACGGCCTGGTGCGGATGATGGTCGAGGGCCTGAGCGACGCGCCCCTGTGTGCGGCAGTCTGAGCAGGTCTCGCCTATCCGGCCCGGAACAGGGCGACGATCTCGGGCGCGGCGAGCCACGCATCCACCCGCTGGCAGGCGAGGTCGCCGGCCGGCATCGCGTCGTAGATCGCGAAGCTCGCCGCGATGAAGCCCGGCAGGTCGTAGAGCTTCGGAAAATCGTCGCCCCGGGGCTTCATCTTGAACAGGAACGAGCCGGTCAGCCCGAAATGCTCGGCGATCGGCGGGTAGAGCGGCCAGACCACGTCCTGGGCCAGTTCGTCGCCGAGATAATCCTCGACCTCCACGGGCTCGGGTCGAATCCCGCTCTCCAGCAGCAGCCGCCGGGCGATGTCGCCGATGACGAAGGCCTTGGGGTGGTTCATCACGTGCATGAAGGCGCCCCGCCGCGCCCAGCGGGTCACCTCCCGGTCCAGGCCGAAGCCCAGGGCGGATGCGGACGCGACCAGCTCGTGGACGGCCGGATCCCAATGGTCGAGATAGCCGAGCCGCCGGAACACGTCCTCGCGGAACAGGGCGGCGGTCCGCCCGGCATCGAGGCCGAGCCGGTGGGCGCAGAGGACGATCGCCGAGTGATACTGCCCCATCGGCGAGGGCGCGAGCTTGAGCGCGGCGAGGTCCGAGGCCTGGCCGACATAGACCATGTCGGGATGGAAGGCCGAGAACACGATCGACGGGAACAGCTTGAGCCGCGGGTCGGCCGCCCGCAGGGTCGCGATATCGCCTCCCGGGATCAGGCCGGCCGGGAAGGCCTGCGAGAAGACGTGGTCGTGGGAGCGCAAGGTCCGGATCAGGCCGTCGACATGGCCGTGGTCGCGCTTGAGCGAGCCCATGGGCAGGTAGCGCACGGGGCTCTTCGGCGCGAGCAGGCGCATCGCCTGGGCGATCCCCCGGGCCTGGCAATTGCCCAGCACCGCGATGGCCGGTCCGTCGCGCGTCGTGGCGGCGCGCGCGCGGTTTCGCCATGGTGTCGCCCAGGTAGGCGCCCAACTGGGGGTCGACAGGGAAAACGCGCTGCGGGCGCGCCGGGGCAGATCGTTCAGGGCCACGTCGCGTGCCGGTGTCAGCGGACGGCTCAGCATCCCCGAGGGCGCTCGCCGTCGTGAAGAAGAGGGTTCGAAGATGGCGTTGAATCCGTACACGGGTCTACCGGCCGAGCGATTCTGGCGCAAGGTCGTGACCAACGTGCCGCCCTTCGCGGTCAATCCGCATCCGAAGGCCACGTTCGCGATCGGGCCGACCGACAAGGTCGCCACCGGCGGCTCCTGCTTCGCGCAGCGGGTGGCCGAGGCGGTGCGCGGCGCCGGCTTCAACTACTACCTGACCGAGCCGCCGCCTCCCGGCATGAGCGCCGAGGAGGCCAATGCCCGCCAGTTCGGCACCTTCTCGGCCCGGTACGGCAATCTCTACTACACGCGCCAGTTCGTGCAGCTGTTCGACCGGGCCTACGGACGGTTCGAGCCGGAGCTGAAGGCGTGGCTGCGCGACGACGGCCGCTACGTCGACCCGTTCCGCCCCACCGTCGAGCCGGCGGGCTTTGCCAGCGAGGCCGAGGTGGTCGCAGCCCGCGACGCGCATCTGGCCGAGGTGCGCCGGCTGTTCGAGACCCTCGACGTGTTCGTGCTGACGCTCGGCCTCACCGAGGGCTGGCGCTGGCGGGCCGACGGCGCGGCGCTGCCCCTCGCCCCCGGGGTCGCGGGCGGCACCTTCGATCCGGAGCTCTACGAGTGCGTCAATGCCGGCGCGGCCGAGGTCCTGGGCGACCTCAACGGTTTCCTGGACCGGCTCTGGAGCGTGAACCCGAAGGCGCGGGTGATCTTCACGGTTTCGCCGGTGCCGATGATCGCCACCTACATGGACCGGCACGTGATGGAGTCGAACAGCTACTCCAAGTCGGTGCTGCGTGTGGCTGCCGGCGAGGTGGTCGGCCGGGGCGATCCGCGGGCGGTGTACTTCCCGGCCTACGACATCGTCACGAGCAACGTGAATGCCGGGCGCTACTACAACGAGGACCAGCGGACCATTAACGACGCGGGCGTGCGCCACGTCATGCGGCTGTTCCTCTCGACCTTCGCGCGCGACCGCGCCGCCGCTGCCCCGACCCACGCCCCCGTGGACCTCGCGGCCGAGTTCGAGGGCAATGCCGGCGTGATCTGCGACGAGGAGGAGATCGAGCGCAGCGTGGCGTGAAGTCGGCGCGGCGCGAGCCCGGGGAGTTCCGCGCCGGTCATTCTGCTGACGGCGTCCTGCTTTCGGTCTGAGCCGATCGCTGCAGCTTGAGCACGAGGGAGCCGGGGATCATCGGCTCGCCTCGGGTCCGAGCGGCGAGCCCGCCGGCTGTAGCCAACGATTCGCAAACGTAGATCCGATCCCATCTACGACGGGTCCTTCAAACGGAGACACCAGCGATAGGGAAGCTGTCCTTTGTGATGATGCTCATAATTATGTACATTACGATATCGGTGAGAATGAGCTGACCGAGTGGGATGATGAGAAGAATGCGCTCACGATCTCCCGCCGTAAGATCGACTTCGCCGATCTGGCAGCGGCCTTCGATGGGCGATTTGCCCTGGTCAAAGAGGATCAGCGGCAGGATTACGGCGAACAGCGCTTCAATATGATCGTTGAGGTGCACGGAATCATCTTCAACATCACCTTCACGCCGCGCGGGGGCAAACAGCGGATCGCGTCCGCCCGCCTCGCCAACCGGAAAGAAAGGAGGGCCTACCATGCCAGGGAAAGCAGCTAAGCCCCCACAGGGCCAGACCGATTGGGCGGCCCTGCGTGCCCTGTCCGAGGATGAGATCGAGCGGATGGCCGCTGAGGACATAGACAACCCGGCGACTGTCAGTGACGACGCGTGGGCGCAGGCGACCGTCTACGTCCCCATAGGCAAGACCGCGGTCCACGCGACGTTCGACCGGGATGTAGTGGCGTTCTTCAAGCAGGGCGGCAGGGGTTATCAGACCCGCATGAACGCCGTGCTGCGGCGCTACATGGAAACCCAGCAGGCCAAGAAGGCCGGACGATAAAGCCAACGCGAAACAGGCTTGAGCCTTCCGCGGGCCTCCGCGGCCCGGGTTCCAATCCGGGTTTGCCTCCGGCCAACCCTTTCGGGCAAGCTGGACCTTGCCCGGGCGCCCATGCCCTCCGGAGACGAATCCCTTGAGCCTGCCCCCGCCCCGCCAGCCCGACCACGCCATCGATCCGATCTTCGTGGCGCGGCACTCGCCCCGGGCCTTCACGGGCGAGGCGCTGCCCGAATCCGAGCTGCTCCGGATGATCGAGGCAGCGCGCTGGTCGCCCTCGGCGTACAATTCGCAGCCCTGGCGCTTCCTCTACGCCCTGCGGGGCGACGCGAACTGGGACACGTTCTTCGGCCTGCTGGTGCCCGGCAACCAGAAATGGGTCTCGGGCACCGGCGCGATCCTGTTCCTGGTCTCGAACGGCCTCATGAAGGTCGGCGACGAGCTGAAGCCGTCCTACAGCCACTCCTTCGACACCGGCACCGCCTCGCTGGCCTTCCAGCTCCAGGCGATCCACCAGGGCTGGCACGCCCATGGCATGACCGGGTTCGACCATGTCCGCGCGCCCGAGGTGCTGCGCCTGCCGGAGAACCACCGGGTCGAGGCCGCCTTCGCGGTGGGCCGCAAGGTCCCGGATGCCGAGCTCACCGAGGAGCAGCGGCCTCGCGAGGCCCCGAACGGCCGCCGGCCGATCACCGATTTCGTCATCGCCGGCCCGTTCCCGCAATCCGACCGCTGACGCGGTCCGGAACCGGGGGTGCGACCGGGACTTGGTCGATATTGCCATCGCGCGGCGGGGCTGACGCATCCCCCGCCCCGCGCCGATCGGAGTTCGCCCATGGACCCGAAACCCTCGGCCCCGCCCGGCGGCACGGCCGCCCCCGCGCCGTTCCTGGACGAGGGCGGGTTTGACCACGCCTCGGGCCTGCGCAGCATCGCCGAGCGCCACGGGGTCAGCCTCGATGCGGTCCGCCATCTCGTCCAGGCCCTGGAGCGCGGGCACGGCACGATGGCGCAGTTCAACCATCCCGATCTCGGCGGGATGGGGCAGTGGTTCTCCGGTGGCATGGTGATGGTGGGCCGGATGTTCGACGACGGCCTGAAGGCGCGGGTCGACGCCCTCTGCACCGAACTCGCCGCGGCCCTGCCGGCGGGCGGGTTCTCGGACGCCGCGCCCGAATCGCGGCGCGGGGGCGGCGATTGGTGGCCGGCCGGCCTCGGGCACCCCGCGAGCACCGGCGCGCAGGATGGAATGCGCTACGCCTATTTTCCCGAGACGCGGCGGCTCGCGATCGATTCGGGGGCCGGCATCGCCCTCTACGATACCGGCGAGCACCACATCTCGGGGGTCTCGCAGGCGAACGGCAGCCTCGACCTCACGGGCCCGCGGGGCGTCGTCGCCCTCGACCGCCTGCGCCGCATCGAGGCGGAGACGGCCGCCCCAAGGCAGGTCGACCCGGCAGCACCGCCGGCCGCACCGCCTCAGCCGGCCGCGCCGGAGGCATCATCCTCGGGTGACGTGCTAGCGACGATCGAGCGGCTGGCGGAGCTGCACGCCCGCGGCATCCTCACCGAGCGGGAGTTTTCGGACAAGAAGGCCGAGCTGCTGGCACGGCTGTAGAGGCGTCTCGGCACGCAGCCGGCCGGATACCGACCGCTCAGGCGATGCCGGCGCGCAGCAGATCGTGAACGTGGACGATGCCCACCGGCCGGCCATCCGTAACCGCGAAGACTGCGGTGATCAGCCGGCGGTTCATCAGTTCGAGGGCGGCCTGGGCGAGCTTGTGCGGCTCCACGGTGATCGGGTCGCGGGTCATGATCGCCGAGACCGGGGTATCGAGGATCTCGGGGCCCATGTGGCGGCGCAGGTCGCCGTCCGTGACGATGCCGACGAGGCGGCCGGCGCCGTCGGTGACGCCGACGCAGCCGTAGCGGCGCGCCGCGATCTCGATCAGCACCTCGGACATCAGCGCGGTCTCGTGGACCAGCGGCATGTCCTGCGGCCCGTGCATCACCTGCTGCACGGTCTTGAGCCGGGCCGCGAGCGTCCCGCCCGGATGGAGCGTGTGGAAGCGCGCCGAGGTGAAGCCGCGCCGCTCCAGCAGCGCCACCGCCAGGGCGTCGCCCAGCGCCAGCTGGATGAGGCTGGAGGAGGTCGGCGCCAGGTCGTGCGGGCAGGCCTCGCGGACCCGGGGCAGTTCCAGCAGCACGTCGGCGGCCTTGCCCAGCGTGCTGGCGCCGTTGCGGGTGATGGCGACCAGGGGAATCGAGAAGCGGCGGCTGAAGCCGACGAGGTCGGACAGCTCCGCGGTCTCCCCGGACCAGGACAGGGCGACGATCACGTCGTCGCGGGCGATCATGCCGAGATCGCCGTGGCTCGCCTCGGTGGGGTGGACGAAGAACGCATGGGTGCCCGTGGAGGCGAGCGTCGCGGCGATCTTGCGGCCGATATGCCCGCTCTTGCCGATGCCGCTGACGATCACCCGGCCCTTGCTCTGCAGGATGGTCTGGACCGCCTCCTCGAAGGCCACGCCGAGCCGGCCCTGGAACGCCGCGCTGGTCTCCTGCAGGGCGGCGATGCCCAGCTGCAGGCTGCGGATCCCGACATCGCGGGTGCTGGCGAGGTTCGTGGACGCCGAATCGTAGAGATCGTCGCGCAGGGCGCTGGAGGCGGGAGCGTTCATCGGTTCCGTTCTGGACCCGTCGGGCGGATCCGGCGCCCAAGGGGCTGCAAGGGGGGCGATGCGAAGCGAGGCTCGCGACGCTAGGGAGCCGTCATGGTTGAAATGTGACGCCGGGACGACATGCCGCCCCTCTCTGTCCGCCCGGCGGTTGAAGGCAGGCCCCGGCGGGTCCATGCTCCCGGCACGCCAGGAACAGGCATCCTCCCGAAAGCCGGCCCGCGCCGTTCGGGAGGACGCTTCAAAGAAGGGCCCGAGCCCCATGACCATCCGCTTCCCCGAGCCCGACCCCAAGATCCTCGCCCGGCGGGAGGCGATCCTGGCGGGCCTCGCACCCCTGGTCGCCCCGGAGGCGCTGGTGACCAGCGAGGACGAGCGCCGGGCCTTCGAGACCGACGGGCTCACCGCCTACCGGCAGATGCCCCTGGCCGTGGTCCTGCCCTCGACCACCCAGGAGGTGGCGGCCGTCATGGCCTATTGCCACGCCCAGGGCGTGCGGGTGGTGCCGCGGGGCGCCGGCACCTCGCTCGCCGGCGGGGCGATCGCGCAGGGCGACGCCATCATCCTGGGGGTCGGCAAGATGACCCAGGTGCTCGACCTCGACTTCGAGAACCGCACCGCCCGGGTGCAGAGCGGGCTCACCAACCTGGCGATCTCGGGCGCGGTCGCCCATGAGGGCTTCTTCTACGCCCCCGACCCGTCGAGCCAGCTCGCCTGCACCATCGCGGGCAACATCGCGATGAATTCCGGCGGCGCGCATTGCCTGAAATACGGTGTGACCACCAACAACCTGCTGGGCGTCACCCTGGTGCTCAACGACGGCACCGTGGTCGAGGTCGGCGGCCAGCATCTCGACAGCCCGGGCTACGATCTCCTCGGCCTGATCTGCGGGTCGGAAGGCCAGCTCGGCATCGTCACCGAGGCCACGGTGCGGATCCTGCGCGCCGCGGAAGGGGCGCGGCCGGTGCTGGTCGGCTTCTCGAAGGTCGAGGATGCGGGCGATTGCGTCGCCGCGATCATCGCGGCCGGCATCATCCCGGTCGCGATCGAGTACATGGACCGCGAGGCGATCCTGATCACCGAGGATTTCGCGAAAGCCGGCTACCCGCGCGACGCCGAGGCGATGCTGATCATCGAGGTCGAGGGCTCGGATGCCGAGTGCGACGCGATGCTGGCGCGCATCGAGGCGATCGCCAAGGATTTTCGACCGACCAGCGTGCGGGTCTCCCGCTCGGAGGCGGAGTCGGCCGCGATCTGGAAGGGCCGCAAGTCGGCCTTCGGGGCCACGGGCCGGATCTCCGACTACATCTGCATGGACGGCACGATCCCGACCGGCCAGCTCGGGCCGGTGCTGGAGCGGATCGGGGCGATCTGCGCCGGGCACGGCCTGCGGGTGGCCAACGTGTTCCATGCCGGCGATGGCAACCTGCACCCGCTGATCCTGTTCGACATCAACAAGCCGGGCGAGTTGCAGAAGGCCGAGGCCGCCGGCGACGAGATCCTCAAGCTCTGCGTCGAGGTGGGCGGCTGCCTGACCGGCGAGCACGGCGTCGGCATCGAGAAGCGCGAGCTGATGCGCTTCCAGTACAGCCAGGCCGACCTGGAGCAGCAGATGCGGGTGAAGGCGGTGTTCGATCCCGACTGGATGCTCAATCCCGCCAAGGTTTTTCCGCTGGAGGGACGGCTGGAATCCAGGGCAGCCTGAATTCGGGGATCCCAAAGGGCTCAGCCCTTTGGCGGGGTTCAGGGCAGAGCCCTGATGAAGCTCCGACTCTTTGTCAGGCCGCCACACCGTCGCGCCTCAGCCCGACTTCCGGCGCCCGCAGGCTTCCCGAGGTGAGGGCAAGGATCGCGGCGAGGTCGGCCACCGGCGCGGGGCGGCCGAACAGGTTGCCCTGCAGCTCCTGGCAGCCTTCCTCGCGCAGGATCCGGGCCTGCTCGGGGGTCTCGACCCCCTCGGCCAGGACGTCGATCTTCAGGGCCCGCCCGAGCCAGACCATGGCCCGCAGGATCTCGACGCTGCCGCCGTCGCGCGCCAGCCCGCGCACGAAGCCCGGGTCGATCTTGAGCCGGTCGAACGGGAACCGGTGCAGGGTGCCGAGGCTCGAATACCCGGTTCCGAACGCGTCCATGGCGATCCGCACGCCCGCGGCGCGCAGCGCCCGCAGGACCGACAGGTTCGCGGCGTTGTCCTGCGACAGGACCGATTCCGTGATCTCGAGCTCGAGGCGTTCCGGGCGCAGGCCGCTCTCGGCGAGCGCCGCCCGCACATCCGCGTCGAGGCCCTCGCCGGCGAAGTGCAGGGGCGACAGGTTGACCGCGACCCTCACCGAGTCCGGCCAGGCGGCGGCGGCCCGGCAGGCGGTGGCGAGCATCCAGGCGCCCAGCGGCTTGATCAGCCCGACCTCCTCGGCCAGCGGGATGAACTCCGCCAGGCCGACATCGCCGTGCTCAGGGTGATGCCAGCGCGGCAGAGCCTCGAAGCCGTGCAGGGCCTGGCTGTGGGCCCCGACGATCGGCTGGAAGTGCAGCACGAACCGGCCTTCGGCCAAAGCGCGGCGCAGGTCGGTGCCGAGCTGGCGGCGGCGCTGGATCTCGACATCCATGGCCGGATCGAAGAAGCGCCAGGTGCCGCGCCCGGCGGCCTTGGCCTGGTACAGGGCGATGTCGCCCTGCCGCAGGAGCGTGGCGGCGGTGCTGGAGGCGTCGTCGGCGCTCGCGATGCCGATGCTGGTGCCGATCGCGAGCGTGTGACCGTTCACCGTGATGGGGGCCTCGAGCGCCGCCACGAGGCTCCGGGCCAGGCGCGCCGCATCCGCCGGCAGGGCGGCCATGCCGAGGACGATGGCGAACTCGTCGCCGCCGAGCCGGGCCACGAGGTCGTCGGCCGCCACCGTCGCGGCGAACCGGGCCGCCACAGCGCAGAGCAGCGCGTCGCCGACCGGATGCCCGTGGGTGTCGTTGACGGTCTTGAACCCGTCGAGATCGAGGCACAGCACCGTGGCCGGGGCGCGGGGTTCGCAGCGGGCGAGCGCGGCATCCATGCGCTCCTTCAGGACGAGGCGGTTCGGCAGGCCCGTGAGCGCGTCGTGCCGGGCCATATGGGCGACCCGGGCCTCGCTGCGGCGGCGCTCGGTGACGTCCTCGTGGGTGCAGAGCCAGCCGCCACCGGGGATCGGCGCGTGGACCACGTTGACCGCCCGGCCGTCGGCGAAATCGCAGGTCAGCGAGACCGGATGGCCTTGCGCGGCGGTGTGCTCGCAGGCCGCCACCAGGGCCGCGGCGGCTGCCGGGCCGAGGCCGCGCTCGGGGTCTTCCAGATGGGCGAGGAGGGCGGGCAGCGCGGTCCCGGGCCGGCGCAGGGCCTCGGGCGCCGCGTACATCTGCGCGAAGCGCGCGTTCATGACGATGAGGGAGGCGTCCCGGTCGAACAGGCACAGGCCCTGGACCATGTTGTCGAGGGCGATGCCGAACCGGGCATCCTGGACGCGCAGAGCCCGCTCGCCGCGCTCGCGCGCCTCGGCCGCCGCCCGGGCCGCCTCGGACTGGGCGAGCTGCGCCTGCGCACGGGCCCTCCGGCGGCCGAGCAGGACCAGCCCGAGCAGGCCGAGATCGAGCAGGAGCGTCGCGGCGCCCACGATGACCGCCTGTTGGCGCACGGCCGCCAGGCAGGCCTCGGCGGTGCGGCTGACGCTGAGGATCAGCGGGTAGGTCTTCAGGGCGCGGGCGGCCACGAGCCGGTCCTGGCCGTCGATCGGGCTGACGGTGCGCGTGACGCCGCCGAGGGCGGGGCTTGCGGAGATCAGGGCCGCGCCGGCCTGGGAAAAGATCCGGCCGATCGTCCCCGGGCGGTGCGGGTGCCGGACCAGCAGCATGCCGTCGTTGCGAAACAGCGACACGACGGCGTCGTCCGCCGGCGAGATCCGATCGTACAGGCCCTCGAAATAGCCGAGCTCGACCGCGCCCAGGACCAGGCCAAGGAAGGTGCCGTCCGGGGCCGCGACCTTCCGGGCGATGTAGATCGTCATGGCGCCGTCGCCCCGGTTGGAGACCGGACGGCCGACGTAGCGCTGCAGGCTCGGCTCGGAGGAGAGCGCCTTGAAGTAGTCCCGGTCGGCGATGTTGACCGTCGGGATCGGCCAGTAGCGGCTGAAATTGAGCAGCTGTCCGCTCGCGTCGACCAGCGTGATGGCGTTGGCCTGCGGCAGCGCCGCGATCCAGGTCCGCAGGGCCGCGTGCATGGCCGGCCGGGAGGCCACCTCGGCATATTGGTCGGCGCTGCGGATCCCCGCGGTCCGGAACTCGGCCAGGACGGCATCCTGGACGAGCTCGATCGCCTGCAGGGCCCGGTCCGCCTGGTCGGCCAGGATCGTGGCGAGGCCGCCGAGGCTGCGCTCGTTGTCCTCGACCGCACGGGTTTCCAGGTGGACGATGAACAGGGCGGCCGAGCCGGTGATGACCAGAGCGAGGCCGAGGGCCGCCCAGGCCCGCAGATCGAGCGCGTGCCGCCCGCCCATGCGCCGGCCCGCCCACGCGACGAACGGCATGATAGATTTCGAACCCACCTGAACACGCCCGAACAACGCTCGATAACAGCGCTATAGTGGCCCCGTTAATGAGTTGTTGTTCCGATCGTGTGGATTGGCGGACGATTCGACAATTGATTTTCGTGTGCGTTGTATGCCGCCGCGGGCGATCCCGGCCCTCATTCGGCCGCGCGCAGGGTCGGGACGCTCAGCCACGCATCCCCCTGGCGGCCTGCCAGGAGACCCGTCAGGCCGGCGGCCGGCATCGCCCGCCCGTAGTGGAAGCCCTGGCCGACCTTGCAGCCCAGCGCCCGCAGGACGACCTCCTGGCCCTCGGTCTCGATGCCCTCGGCCACGGTTTCGAGGCCGAGGTCGTTGCTCATCCGGATGATGGCGCGGGTGATCGCCGCGTCGTTGGCCTGGGTGAGCAGGTCGCTCACGAAGGTCCGGTCGATCTTCAGGGTCGTCAGCGGGAAGCGCTTGAGGCTGCTCAGCGAGGCGTAGCCTGTCCCGAAATCGTCGAAGGCGATCCGCACCCCGAGGGCGCGCAGGTCCCGGATCGTCCCGAGGGTGCGGTCGTCGCTCTGCAGGACGACCCGCTCGGTGATCTCCAGCTCCAGCCAGTCCGGCGCGACGCGATGGCGGGCGAGCGCGTCGGCGACCTCGCGCACGAGGTTGCCCGCCTTGAACTGGGCGGAGAACAGGTTCGCCCCGACCCGGAAGGGCGGCAGCCCCTGGTTCCGCCAGGCCGCGATCTGCCGGCAGGCGGCGTCCAGCACCCAGGCCCCGACCGGGAGCGCCAGCGGGCTCATCTTGATCGCCGGAAGGAACGCGCCGGGCAGGAGGAGGCCGCGCTCCGGGTGCTGCCAGCGGATCAGGGCCTCGGCGCCGACGAGCTGGCCGGTCGCGAGGCAGATCTGCGGCTGGTAGTGCAGCACCAGCTCGTCGCCGTGCAGCGCGCGCAGCAACGCGTCCTGGGTGCTGCGCAGCGCCACCGCGGCATGGCGCATCTCGGACGTGAACATCCGCGCACCGCCCCCGCCTTCCTGCTTGGCCCGGTAGAGCGCGAAATCCGCGCTGCCGATCAGCTCCTCGCCGTTCCGGCCGTGATCGGGGGCCAGGGCGAAGCCGATGCTCGCGCCGACCCGCAGGATATGGGCCTCGACCACGACCGGATCCGCCAGTGCGGCCAGGATCGCGCTGGCGCAGGTGCGTGCTGCCAGGGGATCGCCGGTCCCAGGCAGCAGGACGACGAACTCGTCGCCGCCCAGGCGGGCCATCACGGCACGGCTCGGCAGCACCGCCGGGATCCGGACCGCGATCGCCTGCAGGAGCGCGTCGCCGACCGCGTGGCCGAGGCTGTCGTTGACCGCCTTGAACCCGTCGAGATCGACCAGCAGCACCGTCGCGGCCTCACCGCGGCGATACAGGTCGTTCAGCAGGGCCTCGAACCGACGCCGATTCGTGAGGCCGGTCAGGGCATCCTGGTGGGCGAGCTGAAGCAGACCGGCCTCGCGCCGACGCCGCGCGGAGATGTCCTGGATGACGGCGCCGAGATTCGGCTCGCGCTCGTCGTCCCACAGGGACAGGGAGACCTCCACCGGGCATTCCGAGCCGTCCTTGCGCCGGACCATCACCTCGAGGGTGCGGCCGACGACCTTCGCGAGATGGCCTTCAAAGATCCGCCCCAGGGCGGCCCTGTGGGCCGCGCGCATCCGCTCGGGCACGATCAGCTCGAAGGGCGCGCCCAGCATCTCGTCGAGATCGTAGCCGAACAGGGACGCGGCCGCCCGGTTGGCGAACCGGATCCGCCCCTCCCGGGTGAGCGCCAGCAGCGCCAGCTCGGTGGCGTTGGCGAAGCCCATCATGGACAGCCGCGCCAATTCGCTGCGCCGCAGGGTCATCTGCTCGACCACCATCGCGGCGAGATCCGCCAGCGCCTGGCGGTCATGGGCCGGGAAGAGCTCGCGCGGCGCCGTGTCGGCCACGCACAGGGCCCCGAGCCGGAAGCCGTCGGCGGTAATCAAGGGGGCGCCCGCGTAGAAGCGGACGAAGGGCAGCCCAACGACCCGAGGATTGTCGATAAAGCGCGGGTCGCGCTGCGTATCCGGGATGACCAGAAGATCGTCCGACCGGATCGTGTGGGTGCAGAACGACGCGCTGCGGGGCGTCGGCCCCCGATCGAGGCCGACCGGACCGAGGCCGGTCTGCGCCTTGAGCCATTGCCAATGCTGGTCGATCAGCGAGACGTAGGCGATCGGCGTCCGGAACAGGCGCGCGGCCAGCCGGGCGATCGCGTCGAAGCGCTCCTCCGGGGCCGTTCCCGTGATCTGGAACCGGCCCAGCGCGTGAAGGCGCAGCGATTCCTGCTCCGCCAGAGCACATTCCGACGTGGTCGCTGCCGACACCAGTTCTGCCCCCGGCGCTTCAGACCCGACATTCTCGGGCGCTGCCAGGGATGAACTTAATCCGCGAGTCTTATCGGAGGTTTAAATCAGTGGTTGTTGCGGTGTTTCGGTCCTGAAGACCGCATCGCGCCCGTTCGAAACGACGGCTCTCGACCGTTTCCGGCCGAGAGCCTGTATCCGCCCGGCAATCGCGCCGCAATCTCTGTCACCCGCGACGCGATTGCCTCAATCCGAGACCGCGAAATCGTGCCCCGGCCCATGACGGTGCCGGGGACGGCCTGCGAGAGCTCTCAGGCGGCCTCGACCGACTTGCGGCTTGTGCGGCCCTTGGTGGCGGGGGCGGATTCGGTCTTGCGGCCGCGGCGAGCCGGAGCGGGCGTCGGCTCCGCGTCGGCCTCCACGTCCAGTTCCTTGCCGCCCTGCTGGGCGCGGCCGGGCTGGCCGAGGCCGAGGCTCTTGGCCAGGGCCGAGCGCTGCGCCGAATAATTCGCCGAGGTGGTCGGGTAATCGGCTGGCAGGCCAAAGCGCTCGCGGTAGCTCTGCGGATCCAGGCCGTGCTTGGTCAGGTGGCGCTTGAGCGTCTTGTACGATTTGCCGTCGATGAAGCTGATCAGGCCATCGGGCCGGATCGACTTGCGGATCTGGGCCGGGGTCGGCCGATCCACAGTGTCTTCGGCTGCGGCAGAAGGCCCCGAGGCGATCGAATTCAGCGCCTCATGGATGCTCGCGATCAGCGACGGCAATTCGGTGGGGGGGAGGGAGTTGTTGGCGACATAGGCCGCGACGACGTCCACGGTCCGCTCGATATAGTGCACTTGGGATGTCGGCGCTTCTTCGGACATTCTCACTTTCCCTGGGTTGGACGCTCGTTGAGGTAGCCTCTTATTGCGAATTAAAACACCGGCTGAAAAAAGCAAGGTGACCCATACAATTCCCCGTGATCGCGTGAAAGTTCAGGTCTACATCGACCGGCCATGGCTACAGGTTGAAGTTGCATTGGCAGCGTTTTCACCGCACTTGCCCAGCGCTTTATCCTGACGCGGGCGACGAATTCTGCTGCAGGCCGGAGGCCGGGTTTTCGCTGGCGGGAGAGACAGTTACGCCCTAGGTGAACGGCGGCCGTGCGCGGTCTAGGCGGGTCTTTCCCGGCCCTGCACCGGTCTTGCCATGAAGACGCAAAATATTTTTGCTGACCCGTCAATCGCCTGTGTGTTCCCGCACCGCGGGGACGGCTGATTCGGGCTCAGGCGAAGGATTTGCGCGGATCGAACGCGTCGCGCACTGCTTCACCGGCAAAGACCAGGAGGCTGAGCATGACCGCGATGACCAGGAATCCGGTCAGCCCGAGCCACGGGGCGGTCAGGTTGTCCTTGCCCTGGGCGAGCAGCTCCCCGAGCGAAGGCGAGCCCGGCGGCAGGCCGAAGCCTAGGAAGTCCAGGGAGGTCAGCGTCGTGATCGAGCCGTTCAGGATGAACGGCAGGAAGGTCAGGGTCGCCACCATGGCGTTGGGCAGCAGGTGAACCGTCATGATCCGCAGGTTCGACAGGCCCAGCGCGCGCGCGGCCCGGACGTATTCGAAGTTCCGGGCCCGCAGGAATTCGGCCCGCACGACGCTGACCAGCGCCACCCACGAGAACAGCAGCATGATCCCGAGCAGAACGAAGAAGCCCGGGGCGATGAAGGCCGAGATGATGATGATCAGGTAGAGGGTCGGGATGCCGCCCCAGACCTCGATGAAGCGCTGGAAGGCGAGATCGACCCAGCCGCCGAAATAGCCCTGTACGGCCCCGGCCACGACCCCGATGGCGGACGAGACCGCGGCCAGGATCAGCCCGAACAGAACCGAGATGCGGAAGCCGTAGATCACCCGCGCCAGCACGTCCCGGGTGGTGTTGTCGGTGCCGAGCCAGTGCCAGGGAATGTCGGCACAGGTCGCGCCGCCGAGCTTCTCCGCCACCGGCTTGCACTGGGCGTCCGAGAGCATCCAGGTCGGCGGCGAGGGCGAGGGCGTCGGCAGGTCCTCGTTGATCGTGTCGTAGGAGAACCGGATCGGCGGCCAGAGCGCCCAGCCGTGCTCGGCGATCTCCTTGCGGATCTCGGGCGAGCGGAAATCCGTCACCGCCAGGAACCCGCCGAACTTCTCCTCCGGGTAGTCGACCAGAACCGGGACCAGCCACTCGCCCTTGTAGGACAGGACGATCGGACGGTCGTTGGCGATGAATTCGGCGAACAGGCTGAGGACGAACAGCGCGGCGAAGATCAGGAACGACCAGTAGCCGAGGCGGTTGCGCCGGAAATTGTCGAGCCGGCGTCGGTTGAGCGGCGACAGCCAGCCGCGCCCGCCCGAGACCGGGGCCGGCGCGGGAACGGCCTCATCGGGCCGCAGGACGATCGGCTGGGCGCCGGGCAGCGGCGCCGGGACGACCTCGCTCTCGCCGGGACGCGCGATCTCGTTCATGGCCGCGGCCCTTGGCGAACGGGACGGGCCACGTCCGGCTGCGACGTCCGAAGACCGATCAGGTATCGAGGCGGATCGCGGTGCCCTCGATCTCGTTCGGGCGGACGCCGCCGGTCCGCTCCATCCAGCGCCGGAGCAGGTGGACGTTGCGGCGATTGGCCTTGAAGGCGGCATCGAACAGGTCGCCCGCCAGGGGGACCACGCCGAGCAGGCCGTCGACGGCGACGTTCAGCCCCATCCGGGCGACCAGCCAGCGGGGCGCTCCGAGGCGCTTGGCCTCGTAGACGATGAACGAGGAGATTACCATGCTGGCCACATCGCCGATCACCGGCACGAGGCCGATCAGCGCGTCGAACCCGACCCGCCGGTTGATCCCCGGGATCACGAAGGCGGTGTCCATGACATGCGCCAGCGTCTCCAGACGGGCGAGGCTGGCCTCGCGGTCGAGATTCGCCGACAGGAACGGCGGCAGCCGGGTGGACGTCGCGCCGGCAGAATTCCTGCCGCCGGGAAAGGCCTCGGCGCCCACGATGGGACCGGTCCGGGGAGCCTGCCGGGAAGCCTGGGTGAAATCCATCGCGGGGATCCGTCGGAGAGCCATCACCCTCAACGACGTGGCCCCCCGGCCGGATCCTCGCAAGGCGGCGGCCTGCGACCATCATGCCGCACCCCCGGCGAGGCCGCGCATCCGTTCCAGGGCGGTGTCCAGGGTGGCGTCGGCCTTGGCGAAGCACAGGCGCACGAGGCTGCGCACCGACCCGTCCGGATAGAAGGCGCTGACCGGGATCGCCGCGACGCCGTGTCGGGTGACCAGAGCCTCGCAGAAGGCCACGTCGTCGGCGTAGCCGAGACCCGTTATGTCGATGTTGAGGAACCACGTGGCCTGCGCCGGAAGGACCCGGAAGCCGAGATCGCGCAGGCCCGCGTCCAGCCGGTCGCGGGAGGCGGCGTAGCCCGCCCGCATGGCGTCGAACCAGGGATCCGGCTTGGCGAGGCCGTAGGCCACCGCATCCTGGAGGTTGGGCGGCGTGGTGAAGGTTAGGAACTGGTGCGCCTTGGCGAGCACGCGCATCAGCCGGGCATCGGCCATCACGAACCCGACCTTCCAGCCGGTAAGGGAAAAAATCTTGCCCGCCGAGCCGATCTTGACCGTCCGCTCGCGCATCCCGGGCAGCGCCATCAGCGGCTGGTGGCGGGCGCCGTCGAAGACCACGTGCTCCCAGACCTCGTCGCAGATCGCGGTGACGTCGAAGCGCGTGCAGTACCTGGCGAGCAGCGCCAGGTCGTCCGCCGCGAACAGGGTCGCGCTCGGGTTGAGCGGGTTGTTCAGAACCACGGCCCTGGTCCGCGGGCCGAACGCGGCGGCGAGCGCCACCTCGTCGAGCCGGAAGAAGGGTGGCTGCAGGGACACGACCCGCGGCACGCCGCCGGCCCGCTGCACCAGGGGCAGGTAGGCATCGTACATCGGGGCGAACAGCACGACCTCGTCGCCGGGCTCGATCAGCGCCAGCAGGGCGCCGGCCAGCGCCTCGGTGGCGCCGGAGGTCACCATCACCTCGGTGTCGGGATCGAGGGTCAGGCCCTGGTGCCGGGCGTAATGCGCGGCCACGGCCTCGCGCAGGGCCGGCAGACCCATCATCGGCGGGTACTGGTTCCAGCCGTCGATCAGGGCCCGGGCGCCGCGCTCGCGCACATCCGCGGGGCCCGCATCGTCCGGAAAACCCTGCCCGAGATTGACCGCGTCATGGGCCCGGGCGAGCCGCGACATAGTCTCGAACACCGTGGTCGGCAGGGCGGCGAAGACCGGGTTCATGCGGGGCGGGACGCCGCTTCGGGCGCTGCAGACGAGCGAGACATTGTCGGCATGTAGCATGGGGTCGGCGGCGTGCGGAATGTGCGCGGCCGCACAGACCCGGACGCCACCACCGGACGCCGGGACTGACGAATGTTGACATTCATCAGTCGTATCGTAGGTTTGTCACACGGCTGGGGCGGCGCTCTTGCCGGCGGGGCTTTGCCCCCTCGCTCCGTCAGCGAGACGCCGCTCCGGTCCCGTCAAAGGGCCACCGATCCCCGGATCGGTGGCCCTTTTCGCATGCCGAAGGCCGGTCGCTCTGGTAGCGTCTCAGGCCCGACGGAAGCGACCATGCGGACGACACGCTGCCTCCTCCTCGCCGTGCTGATCGCCGGCCTGGGCCTCGCCCTCCGCCTCGGCGTGCCGGTCACGCCCGTGGATCCGCCTTTCCGCGCCGTGCTCAACGCCTATGCGGCACCGGATTCGTCCGCGGCGGGACCCAGCAACACGGCTGAAACCTCGCCGCCCTAGTGACGGCGCATTGGCCGGGCATCCAACACTCGCCCGGCGACGGAATATGCCGCAGCGGCTAGACGCAGTCCGGCCCCTATAGCCGCGTAGGCCGATGCGACCGTCCGGGCCACCGAAGCGTAGGCGGCCGGGACATGCGCCATGGGGGCGTGCACAGCGAGGGATAGGGTACCGTCGGTCGCGCAGGCGTCCGGCATGTGCTCTAGTCAGGCATGAACGAGAGTTCACCGATCCGCACCGACACGGCGCGTGCCTACCAGCCGGGCGAGGCGCCGGCGCGCGAGGTCCGCACGCGGCGCTTCCGGCCGATCCGGTGGCTCGTGATCCTGGCCCTGCTGGCGGGGGCCGGGGCGATCGGGCACCGCTGGTACGAGGCGCGCACCGACAAGGGCGCCGAGCCGGCCACGGCCCACAGGGCCGGCGGCCGCGGCGGACGGCACGGCGGCGGCGACATGGCGCAGGCGGTGGGCATCGCCACCGTGACGACCGGCGACATGCCGGTAGTGCTCCAGGGCCTCGGCACGGTGACACCGCTCGCCACCGTGACGGTGAAGTCGCAGATCAGCGGCTACCTGATGGCCGTGAAGTTCCGCGAAGGCCAGACCGTCAAGGCCGGCGACGAGCTCGCCCTGATCGATTCCCGCCCCTACGAGGCGCTGCTCGCCCAGTACCAAGGTCAGCTCGCCCGCGACCAAGCGCTGCTTCAGAACTCGAAGCTCGACCTCCAGCGCTACCAGACGCTGAACCGGCAGGACTCGATCTCGAAGCAGAACGTCGACACGCAGGCCGCCCTGGTCAAGCAGAACGAGGGCACAGTGGCGGCCGACCAGGCGCTGGTCGACCAGCAGAAGCTCAACATCGCCTACACCCACATCACGTCGCCGGTGGACGGGCGGGTCGGCCTGCGCCAAGTCGACCAGGGCAATTACGTCTCGGCCGCCTCGACCGCGATCGTGGTGGTGACCCAGCTCCATCCGATCTCGGTGATCTTCACCCTGCCGGAGGACGACGTCGCCCGGGTGATGCGCCAGGTCCGGGCCGGCACCAAGCTCGCCGTGCGCGCCTACGACCGCGGCGACGCCCACCAGATCGCGGTCGGCAGCCTCGACACGGTCGACAACCAGATCGACACGACCACCGGCACGGTGAAGCTCCGGGCCCTGTTCGACAATGCCGACGAGGAGCTGTTCCCGAACCAGTTCGTCAACGCCAAGCTCACGGTCGACACGGTGCGGGGTGCCGCCCTGGTGTCGAATTCCAGCCTGCTGCAGGGCACGCCCGGCACCTACGTCTACCTGATGGATGGGGACAACAAGGTCACGGTCCGGCCGGTCAAGACCGGCGAGACCGACGGGACCAACACCGTCGTGGTCTCGGGCCTGAAGCCCGGCGACCGGGTCGTCGTCGACGGCACCGACCGGCTCAAGGACGGCGCCGAGGTCCGGATCACCGACGGCGCGCAGGCCGCAGGCGCGGCCGGCGCGGTCACGGGCGCGGGCGACAAGCCCGGCGGGAAGCCGGCCGCCGGACCGGACGGGACGGCCGATACCGCCCGCCCGGCCGCTCCGGAGGGCGGGCGCCGGCGCCGCCAGCAGCCGTGAACCCGGCTTCGGCGCGCCTGCCATGAACCCGTCCCGCCTGTTCATCCTGCGGCCGGTGGCGACGACGCTGCTGATGCTGGCGATCCTGATCGTCGGTGGCGTGTCGTACCTGAACCTGCCGGTCTCGGCGCTGCCGGCCGTCGATTACCCGACGATCCAGATCCAGACCTTCTATCCGGGCGCGAGCCCTGAGGTGATGACCTCCTCGGTCACGGCGCCGCTGGAGCGGCAATTCGGCCAGCTCGCCAACCTCAACCAGATGACCTCGCAATCCTCGGCGGGCGCCTCGGTCATCACGCTGCAATTCAGCCTGGACCTGGCGCTGGACGTGGCCGAGCAGCAGGTCCAGGCGGCGATCAACGCCGCCGGCAACCTGCTGCCCTCGGACCTGCCGGCCCCGCCGATCTACGCCAAGGTCAACCCGGCCGACGCGCCGGTCCTGACCCTCGCGCTGACCTCGAAGACCCTGCCGCTGACCCAGGTGCGCGATCTCGCCGAGTCGCGGCTCGCCCAGAAGATCAGCCAGGTGGCGGGCGTCGGCCTGGTCAGCATCTCGGGGGGCCAGCGCCCGGCGATCCGGGTGCGGTTCAATGCGCGGGCGCTCGCCGCCTACGGGCTGAACATCGACGACCTGCGCACCACCATCACCAACCTGAACGTCAACACCCCCAAGGGCTCGATCGACGGCCCGAAGCAATCCTACGCGATCAACGCCAACGACCAGATCCGCGACCCGAAGGCCTACAATTCGGCGATCATCGCCTATCGCAACGGCGCCCCGGTGATGCTCTCGGAGGTCGCCGACGTGGTCGAGGGGCCGGAGAACACCAAGCTCGGCGCCTGGGCCGACGGGACGCCGGCGGTGATCCTCAACATCCAGCGCCAGCCGGGCGCCAACGTCATCGCCACGGTCGACAAGATCAAGGCGCTGCTGCCCCAAATGCAGGCGAGCCTGCCGACCGCGGTGGCGGTGGCGCCGCTCACCGACCGCACCACCACGATCCGGTCTTCGGTGGAGGACGTGCAGTTCGAGCTCGGGCTGGCGATCGCGCTGGTCGTGCTGGTGATCTTCCTGTTCCTGCGCAGCCTGTCGGCGACGCTGATCCCGAGCCTGTCGGTGCCCCTGTCGCTGATCGGCGCCCTGTCGGTGATGGACCTGTACGGCTTCTCCCTCGACAACCTGTCCCTGATGGCGCTGACCATCGCCACCGGCTTCGTGGTCGACGACGCCATCGTGGTGATCGAGAACATCGCCCGCCACGTGGAGGCCGGCGATTCGCCCCTCGAAGCGTCCCTGAAGGGGTCGCGCGAGATCGGCTTCACCATCATCTCGCTCACCGTCTCGCTGATCGCGGTGCTGATCCCGCTGCTGTTCATGGGCGACGTGGTCGGGCGCCTGTTCCACGAATTCGCCATCACGCTGGCGGCCACCATCGTGATCTCTGCGGTGGTCTCGCTGACCCTCGTGCCGATGCTCTGCGCGCGCCTGCTCAAGCACGTGCCCGAGGCCCAGATCCGCCGCCGCGAGGGCGTGGTGTCGCGCGCGGGCCGGCGCGCCATCGACGGCCTGATCGCTGGCTACGGCCGCGCCCTGCGCGTGGTCCTGAACCACCAGGGCCTGACCCTGCTGGTGGCCCTCGGGACCCTGGTCCTGACCGTCTACCTGTTCGTGGTCATCCCCAAGGGGTTCTTCCCGGTGCAGGATACCGGCGTGATCCAGGGCATCACGCAGGCGGACCAGTCGGTCTCCTACGGGGCGATGGCCGAGCGCCAGCAGCGGATGGCCGCGATCATCCTGCAGGATCCGGACGTGGCCAGCCTGTCCTCGTTCATCGGGGTCGACGGCCAGAACGTCACGCTCAATTCCGGCCGAATGCTGATCAACCTCAAGCCGCGCGACCAGCGGACGGACTCGGCCAGCGCGATCATCCGGCGGATCAATGCGGCGGCCCGGGCCGAGCCCGGCATGCGCCTGTACATGCAGCCGATCCAGGACCTGACTATCGACACCGCGGTCTCGGCGACCCAGTACCAAGTCATCTTGGAGACCCCGAACCTCAACGATTTCGAGACCTGGGTGCCGCGCTTCACCGAGGCCCTGGCGAAATCCCCCGTGGTCGCCGACGTGGCGAGCGACCACCAGGCGCAGGGGCTGGCCGCCTACGTCACCATCGACCGGCCCACGGCGGGCCGCTACGGCATCACCCCGGCGACCATCGACAACGCCCTCTACGACGCCTTCGGCCAGCGGATCATCTCGACGATCTTCACCCAGTCCAACCAGTACCGGGTGATCCTGGAGGCCGACCCGAACCTGCACACCACCCTGCGCAGCCTCGAGACGATCTACCTGCCGTCCTCGACGGCGGCCAACGGCCAGGTGCCGCTCTCCGCGGTGGCGCGGATCAGCGAGCGGCGGGCGCCCCTGCTGATCTCGCATCTCGGGCAGTTCCCCGCCACGACGGTGTCGTTCAACCTCGCACCCGGCGCGGCCCTCGGGCAGGCGGTCGAGGCGATCGAGCAGGCCAAGGCCGCGATCGACCTGCCGCCCTCGTTCCGGGTGGTGCCGCAGGGCTCGGTCTTCGCGTTCCAGTCGGCGCTCAGCAACGAGCTGTTCCTGGTGCTCGCGGCGATCATCACGGTCTACATCGTGCTGGGCGTGCTCTACGAGAGCTTCATCCACCCGATCACGATCCTGTCGACCCTGCCGTCCGCCGGCATCGGGGCGCTGCTCGGCCTGATGCTGTTCGGCCTGTCCCTCGACATCATCGCGGTGATCGGCATCGTGCTGCTGATCGGCATCGTGAAGAAGAACGCGATCATGATGATCGACTTCGCGCTCCAGGCCGAGCGCGAGGACGGGCTCGATCCCCGGGAGGCGATCTTCCAGGCCTGCCTGCTGCGCTTCCGCCCGATCCTGATGACCACGCTGGCCGCCCTGTTCGCCGCGGTGCCGCTGATCCTCGGCACCGGCGTCGGCTCGGAGTTGCGCCAGCCGCTCGGCATCTGCATCGCCGGCGGCCTGATCGTCAGCCAGGTGCTGACCCTGTTCACGACCCCGGTGATCTACCTGGCGTTCGACCGGCTGGAGCGCCGGATCGCCGGGCGGCGGGCGCCGGATGTCGCGGGCGGCGAGGCGCTCCCGTGAACATCTCCGAGCCGTTCATCCGCCGGCCGGTCGCGACCACGCTGCTCACGATCGGCGTGCTGCTCGCCGGCCTGTTCGCGTTCCTGAAGCTGCCGGTGGCGCCGCTGCCGCAGATCGACTTCCCGGTCATCCTGGTCCAGGCGCAGATGCCGGGCGGCTCACCCGAGACCATGGCGACCACCGTGGCGGCCCCCCTCGAGCGGCGGCTCGGCGCCATCGCGGACGTCAACGAGATGACGTCCACGAACGCGCTCGGCTCCACCCGGATCGTGCTGCTGTTCGGCCTGAACCGCGACATCGACGGGGCCGCGCGCGACGTGCAGGCTGCGATCAACGCGGCGCGCGCCGACCTGCCGGCCTCGCTCCGGCAGAACCCGACCTACCGCAAGTTCAACCCCGCCGACACGCCGATCATCATCCTGGGCCTGACCTCGGAAACGCTGACCCGCGGCCAGGTCTATGATTCGGCCGCCACAGTGGTGCAGCAGAAGCTGTCCCAGCTGCCGGGCGTCGGCAATGTCGATATCGGCGGCTCGTCCCTGCCGGCGGTGCGGGTGGAGCTCGATCCCACCGCCCTGTTCAATTACGGCATCGGCCTCGAGGGCATCCGGGCGGCGCTCGCCTCGGCGAACGCCAACTCGCCCAAGGGCGAGATCGATGCCGGCGGACGGCGCTACCAGCTCTACGCCAACGACCAGGGCCGCAAGGCCGAGGATTACCGCGACATCATCGTGGCCTACCGCAACGGCGCCGCGGTGAAGCTCACGGATGTGGGCCAGGTGCTCGACGGCGTCGAGGACAAGCGCAACCTCGGCATCGTCAACGGCAAGGCCGGGGTGCTGCTGTTCGTCTACAAGCAGCCTGGCGCCAACGTGGTCGAGACCATCGACGCCGTGAAGAAGGCGCTGCCGCAGCTCACCGCGGCGCTGCCGGGCGGCATCGACATCAAGCTCACCGGCGACCGCAGCGCCACGATCCGGGCGTCGCTGGCGGCCACCGAGGAGACCCTGCTCGTGGCGGTCGGCCTCGTGATCCTGGTGGTGTTCGGCTTCCTGCGCTCCGGCCGGGCGACCCTGATCCCCGCGGTGGCGGTGCCGATCTCGATCATCGGTACCTTCTCGGCGATGTACCTGCTCGGCTACTCGCTCAACATCCTGTCGCTCACCGCCCTGATCATCGGCACCGGCTTCGTGGTCGACGACGCCATCGTGGTGCTGGAGAATGTCCAGCGCCACATCGAGGAGGGCAAGCCGCGGCTGCAGGCGGCCCTGATCGGCGCCCGGGAGGTCGGCTTCACGGTGATCTCGATGAGCCTGTCGCTCATCGCGGTGTTCCTGCCGATCCTGCTGATGGGTGGCCTGATCGGCCGGATCTTCCAGGAATTCTCCGTCACCCTGTCGCTGTCGATCCTGATTTCTCTGGTGTTGTCGCTCACGACGACACCGATGATGTGTGCCCGGCTGCTGCGGCCCGAGGGGCACGGGCGTCCGGTGGGACGCCGCCCGAATATCCTGATTCGCGGCCTGGAGGGCGGCTTCTCCTGGCTGCTCGACGCCTATGCCCGGACGCTCGCGGTGGCGCTGGCGCACCCGCGCCTCGTGCTGCTGAGCCTGCTCGCCACGGTGGGGCTCAACGTCTACCTCTACGTCATCGTGCCGAAGGGCTTCTTCCCCGAGCAGGATACCGGCCAGATGATGGGCGGCGTCCAGGCCGATCAGCGCATCTCGTTCCAGTCCATGGAGACCAAGCTCCGGCAGGCCACCGCCATCGTGGGCGCGGATCCGGCGGTGGAGAGCGTCGTGGGCTTCACGGGCGGGCGCGGCACCAACTCGGCCAACGTGTTCATCGGCCTGAAGCCCATCGGCGAACGGGCGCCGATCTCCGCCGTGATGGCGCGGCTCCGGCCGAAGCTGGCCCAGGTGGCGGGCGCGCGGCTCTACGTCTTCCCGCGTCAGGATCTGCAGATGGGCGGCCGCCAGAGCTTCGCCCAGTACCAGTACACCCTCCAGGGCGACACCGCCGAGGAGCTGTTCGCCGCCGCCCCGAAGCTGCTGGCCGCCCTGCAGAAGGACCCGACCTTCGCGGACGTCACCTCGGACCAGCAGGAGGGTGGGCTGGAGACCCGGGTCGTGATCGACCGCGCCACCGCGTTCCGGTACGGCATCACCCCGAACAAGATCGACAACACGCTGTACGACGCCTTCGGCCAGCGCCAGGTCTCGACGATCTACAACCCCCTGAACCAGTACCACGTCGTGATGGAGATCGCCCCGCGCTACCTGGAATCCCCCGAGACCCTGAAGCAGATCTTCGTCTCGACCTCCGGGGGCAACGCGCCGGGCTCGGCCACCACCAACGCGGTGGCCGGCACCGTGGCGGCGGCGGGTGGCGTCAACACCAATGCGGCCACCGGCACCAGCAGCCCGGGGAGCGGCGCCGCCGCGACGGGGGCCACGACCGGCACGGGCGCGGTCGGCGGCGCGTCCACCGGCGTCGCCGCCGCGTCGACCGCGGCCGCCAGCACGGCCGACGCATCCTCGAACGCCGCCGCGATCGCCTCCGATTCAGCCCGCAACGCCTCCTCGAACGCCATCGCGGCGAGCAAGGGCGGGGCCTCGTCGAGCGCGCCGGTCTCGGCCGCCAAGGAGACCATGGTTCCGCTCTCGGCCTTCGCGCGGATCGAGCCCGGCAACGCCCCCGTGCAGGTGAGCCACCAGGGCCTGTTCGTGGCGACCACGATCTCGTTCAACCTGGCGCCGGGCAAGAGCCTGTCGGATGCCACGGTGGCGATCGACCGGGCGATGTCGTCCCTGCGGCTGCCGGCCACGATCCACGGCGAATATGCCGGCGCAGCCAAGAACTACGTCGCCTCGGCCTCGCGTCAGCCGCTCCTGATCCTGGCCGCGATCCTGGCGGTCTACGCGGTGCTCGGCATCCTATACGAGAGCTTCGTGCACCCGCTGACGATCCTCTCGACCCTGCCGTCGGCGGGCGTCGGGGCTGTGCTGGCCCTGCTGGTGACCGGCACCGAATTCACCATCATCGCGCTGATCGCGGTGTTCCTGCTGATCGGCATCGTGAAGAAGAACGCGATCATGATGATCGACGTGGCCCTCGATGCCGAGCGGACCCGGGGCGCGAATCCCGTGGACGCGATCCGCGAGGCCTGTCTCGTGCGCTTCCGGCCGATCATGATGACCACGCTCGCCGCGATGCTCGGGGCCGTGCCGCTGATCCTGGCCACCGGCGAGGGGGCCGAGCTGCGCCGGCCCCTGGGCATCGCCATCGTGGGCGGATTGATCGTGAGCCAGATCCTGACCCTGTACACCACCCCCGTCGTCTACCTGACCCTCGACCGCCTCCGGCACCGGGTGCTCGCCCGCCGCAGGCGCGCCGGGCGCGGCGGCGCAGCGGCATTGCCGGCCGGAGAGTGATGCGCCCGTTTTCACGTGAAACACCGCCGGCACCCGCGCGCGCGCCCATATCCGTCGGCACTGTGGGCTGCACGCGCGCATCTTCGACGGATGCGGCGCAGGTCCCCTCTCCCGTGCGGGATAGGGGGCACGTCGCAGCTCAACGCCTACTGACGCAGGGTGACTTGCCTCCTTACGCAGAGGGCAGAGGGAGACGTATCGGCAACCTACGCAGCGCCCTGATCCTCCTCCCCATCATCCCCGCGTTGGCGGGCTGCGTGGTCGGCCCCGACTATGCCCGGCCCTCCGTCGAGACACCGCTCGCCTACAGGGAAGGCGGCAAGCGGGAGGACAGCCCAGCCGTCGTGGCCGCGCGCAAGAAGGGCTGGCGCGAGGCCCGGCCCAACGACGCGGCCGAGCGGGGCGATTGGTGGCGGGTGTTCAAGGACCCGATCCTCGACCGCCTGATCCGCCTGGTCGACGTCGACAACCAATCCCTGCGGCAGGCGGTGGCGAATTACCGGCAGGCCCGGGCCCTGGTCGCCTCGGCCCAGGCCGCCCTGTACCCGACCGTCATCGGCGCCCCGAGCATTACCCGGACAGGCAGCGGCAACACCGTGCGCACCAGCGCGTCGCTGCTCGGCCAGGCCAGCTGGGAGCTCGACCTGTTCGGCGGCACCCGCCGGAACATCGAGAGCGAGGCGGCGCTCGCCCAGTCCGACGCGGCCACGATCGCGTTGACCCGCCTGACCATCCAGGCCGAGATCGCCGCCGACTACCTGACCGTGCGCTACGCCGACGCCCTCCAGAAGGTGCTCGACGAGAACGTGGCGAACTTCAAGAAGACGCTCGCCATCACCGAGAACCAGTACGCCGCCGGCGTCGCGGCCCGCTCCGACGTGATCACCGCGCAGACCCAGGTCCAGACCATCGAGGCCCAGGCCATCGCGGTTCGGCTGACCCGGGTGCAATACGTCAACGCCATCGCCACCCTGATCGGGCGGCCACCCTCGGAGGTCTCGATCCCGGTGGCCGGCATCGGCCGCAACCCGCCCGCCGTGCCGGTCGGAATCCCGTCCGACCTTCTCGAGCGGCGCCCCGACGTGGCTCAGGCCGAGCGTGTGGTGCAGGGACAGAGCGAGCGGATCGGCGTCGCCGTGGCGGCCTTCTTCCCGACCGTCACGATCTCGGCCCAGGGCGGGGTCTCCGGGCTGACCCGCAACGGCCTGTTCTCCGCGGCCAACCAGGTCTGGTCGACGACCGCGGCCGGGACCGAGGTCCTGTTCGATGGCGGCGCCCGCACCGCGGCCGTGCGCTCGGCCGAGGCCGGCTACGACGCGGCGGTGGCCAATTACCGGCAGGTGGTGCTCGCCGCCCTGGCGGAGGTCGAGAACCAGATGGCGGCCCTGCGCATCCTCGGCCTGCAGCAGGGGGCCCAGGATGCGGCCGTCGAATCCTCGCGCAAGGCCGTGGAGATCACCCTCAACGAGTACCGGGCCGGCACGCAGAACTTCACCACCGTGGTGACCGCCCAGGGCCTGCTCGTGAACAACGAGATCAACGCCCTTCAGGTCCGGCTCAGCCGCTTCACCGCGGCGGTCACGCTGATTCGGGCGCTCGGCGGCGGCTGGGACGTGCGCTCCCTGCCCAGCGACGCCGAATTGAAGGGCCCGGCCCTGCCGATCGACCGGGGCGGTCAGGCCGTCCGGGTGGACGAGTAGCTTATCGGGGCTCCGCCCCCGAACCCCGCCAAAGGGCTGAGCCCTTTGGGATCCCGGATCAGGCATGTCCCGGGCAGGGCTGCACCTCGATCGTGACGTGGCTCAGGTCGCGCAGCCCGGCGAGCCGGGCCTTGTAGTGGGCCGGCGGCTGCGGGTTGTCGCTGACCAGGGCGATCACGGCGGCGCGATGGCCCGGCCCGACCTGCCAGAGATGCAGGTCGCTCACCCGGTCGCCGTCCGTCTCCAGGCGGGCGCGGATCTCCGCGGTGGCAGCCGGCGACGGCCGGGCGTCGAGGAGCACGAGGCCGGCCGTGCGCAGGAGGCTCCAGGACCAGGCCAGGATCACCACCGTGCCGACCAGACCCATGGCCGGATCGAGCCAGGCGAGGCCGAGATAGCGCCCGCCGAGGAGGGCGGCGATCGCCAGCACCGAGGTCAGCGCATCCGCGAGCACGTGGATATAGGCGGCGCGGAAATTGGTGTCGTGCCCGCCATGCCCGTGAACACCATGACCATGCCCCCCGTGCCCGCCATGGCTGTGGCCGCCATGGGCATGGCCATGATGCCCGTGGTCGTCATGGTCGTCGTGCAGGAGCCAGACGCTGGCGAGGTTCACGGCCAGCCCGAGGATCGCGATCGGGATCGCCTGCCCGAAGCCGATCGGCGCCGGATGGAGCAGCCGGTCGATGCTCTCGGCGCCGATCAGGAGCGCGACCAGGCCCAGGATGATCGCGCTGGCAAACGCCGCCAGATCCCCGAACTTGCCGGTGCCGAAGGTGAAGCGCGGATCCTCCGCGTGCCGTCGGGCAAAGCGATAGGCCAGGGCCGCGATGCCGAGCGCCGCCGCATGGGTCGACATGTGCCAGCCATCGGCCACCAGCGCCATCGAGCCGAACCAGCTGCCGCCGGCGATCTCGACCACCATCGTGACCGCCGTCAGCGCCACCACCGCCCAGGTCCGGCGCGCGTGCCGGTCGTGCCGATCCCCCAGGAAGACGTGGCCGTGGCTCCAGGGTTCGAGGGAATGGGTATGCATGCGCATCTCCGTTGCAATCGTCTCGGTGGAGCATAGCGGCGGACAGCCGGAACGGGCATTGCTACAGGCCAGTTGTCACGCCGATTTGCTGCACCGCAGACCGATGGGAGCCAGGAATGGCCGAGCAGACGACAGCCCTCAAAGATGATGCGGCCAGCGGTACCAAGCCGGCGCCGCCCTGCACGCTGGTGATCTTCGGAGCCGGCGGCGACTTGACCAAGCGCCTGCTGATGCCCTCGCTCTACAACCTCGCCGGGGCCGGGCTCCTGCCGGAGGGCTTTTCCATCCTGGGCGTCGACCATTCCGACGGGACCGACGAATCCCTGCGCGACAGCCTCACCAAAACCATGGAGGCGTTCAGCAAGGATCCGACCTCGGAGTTCCACGCCGACCATATCGATCCCAAGAGCTGGGGCTTCATCCGCGACCGGCTCCATTACCTGAAGGGCGATTTCGAGAAGCCCGAGACCTTCGCCGCGGTCAAAGACAAGGTGCGCGGCAGTGCGGTGTTCTACTGCGCGGTGGCGGCCCGGTTCTTCGGGACGATCGTCGATGGCCTCGGCCAGGCCGGGCTGCTCCGCCAAGAGAACGGCGATTTCCGCCGGGTGGTGATCGAGAAGCCGTTCGGTTCCGACCTCGCCTCCGCCCGGGAGCTCAACGCCCGGATCCTGAAACAGGGCGACGAGAGCCAGTTCTACCGGATCGACCACTTCCTCGGGAAGGAGACGGTCCAGTCGATCATGGCGTTCCGCTTCGCCAACGGCCTGCTGGAACCGGTCTGGCGGCGGGAATACATCGACAGCGTCCAGATCACCGCGGCCGAGACCGTGGGCGTCGAGGAGCGCGGCGGCTTCTATGAGCCGACCGGGGCCCTGCGGGACATGGTGCCCAACCACATGTTCCAGCTGCTCTGCATGGTCGCCATGGAGCCGCCGAACTCCTTCGACGCCGAGGCGGTGCGCTCGGAGAAGGCCAAGCTCGCCCAGGCGGTCAAGCCGATCCCCCCGGAGGACGCAGTGCGCGGCCAGTACACCGCGGGCACGTCGGAGGGGCATGACGTGCCGGGCTACCGCGACGAGCCGCATGTCGCCAAGGATTCGGTCACCGAGACCTACATCGCCCTCAAGCTCAACATCGAGAACTGGCGCTGGGCCGGCGTGCCGTTCTACGTCCGCACCGGCAAGCGCATGACCGGGCGGCGCACCGAGATCGCGGTGCTGTTCAAGCCGGCTCCGTTCAAGATGTTCGAGGACACGCCCAACGCCGATCTTGGCCCGACCGTGATGCGGATCATGATCGATCCGGACCACGGGGTCAGCACCGAGTTCAACGTGAAGGTCCCGGGCCCGGAGATGCGGATCGGCCGGGTCGGGGCAACGTTCCGCTACAAGGACTTCTTTCCCGATCAGCCGAATGTCGGCTACGAGACCCTGCTGTACGATTGCATGATCGGCGACGCGACCCTGTTCCAGCGGGCCGACAATATCGAAGCCGGCTGGGCGGCGGTCGATCCGCTGCTCAAGGGCTGGCCGCAGGCGGATGTGAAGCCCTATCCCGCCGGCAGCACGGGGCCGAAGGAGGCCGACGAGCTCCTGGCCCGCGACGGCCGCCATTGGCTGGGCCTCGACGGCAAGACGGATTGAAACCAGTTCTCAAGGACTCGGCTTCGATCCGCGAAAGCCCCGGATTCAAAAGGTCCGGGACCTTTTGCGGGTACGGGCAGAGCCCGCACTCTTCAAGGGCTTCGCCAAAGGGCTGAGCCCTTTGGAAACCCCGATCTCAGCGCCGCTTGAACGGCAGCATCGCGGCCACGGCGAGCGCGTCGACCCGGTTGTTCAGCGGGTCGCTGGCATGGCCCTTGACCCAGTGCCAGGCCACATCGTGGCGCTCGCGAGCGGCGTCGATCCGGCGCCAGAGATCCTCGTTCTTCACCGGCTTCTTGTCGGCGGTGCGCCAGCCCCGGGCCTTCCAATTGTGGATCCAGCTGGTGATGCCCTGGCGCAGGTACTGGGAGTCCGTGAACAGGTCGACCCGACAGGGGCGCTTGAGCGCCTCCAGGGATTCGATCGCGGCCAGGATCTCCATGCGGTTGTTGGTGGTGAAGGCCTCGCCGCCCGAGAGCTCCTTCTGGGTGTCGCCGAAGATCAGGATCGCGCCCCAGCCGCCCGGGCCGGGATTCCCCGAGCAGGCGCCGTCCGTGTAGATCTTCACCCGCGTCGGCTCGGCCGCGGTCTCGGTCGTCTCGGTGCTCATCCGTCCCTCAGGCCTGCCGCCCGTAATCCTGCGCGTCCCGCGCCTGGCGGTGGAAGGTCAGCCGGTGATCGAATTCCCGCGGGTCCTTGGGCTTCACCAGGGCACCGGGCGGCACGTTCAGCCAATCGACCAGGCGGGTCAGCATGAAGCGCAGCGCCGCGCCCCGGCACAGGATCGGCAGCGCCGCGACTTCCGCGGGCTCCAGGGGTCGCACCGCCTCGTAGCCGGCAATCAAGGCAGCCGCCATGTCCCGGTGGAAGGTGCCGTCGGCCTCGAAGCACCAGGCGTTGAGGCAGACCGCGAGGTCGTACGCGAAGGCGTCCGTGCAGGCGAAGTAGAAGTCGATCAGCCCCGAGAGGGCGTCGCCGATGAAGAACACGTTGTCGGTGAACAGATCCGCGTGGATCACCCCGCCCGGCAGGTTTTCGGGCCAGGACGCTTCGAGGAGCGCGAGGTCGGCGCGGGTGCGCTCCGCCAGCCCCGGCGCGACCGAATCGGCCTGGGCCTCGGCCTGCGCGAAGAGCGGGCGCCAGGATTCCACCGAGAGGCTGTTCTCGCGCACCATGCGGAAATCGGCGCCGGCGGCGTGCAGCTCGGCGAGCGCCCGGCCGAGTTCCCGGCAATGCCCGACGCCCGGTGTCTTGACCGAGACCCCCTCCAGAAAGCTGACGATGGCGGCGGGCCGGCCGCAGAGCTGGCCCAGAGCCGTGCCGGCCCGGTCCCGCACCGGCTGCGGGCAGGCGAGCCCGCGGGCCGAGAGATGCTCCATCAGCCCGATGAAGAACGGCAGATCCCCCTCCCGCACCCGCTTCTCGTAGAGGGTCAGGATGTAGCGGCCCCGGGTGGTCTGCAGGAAGAAGTTGGAATTCTCAACGCCCTCGGCGATGCCCTTGAAGGAGAGCAGGCTGCCGATGTCGTAGGCGGACAGGAACTCGGAGAGCGCCGCGTCGGATACCTCGGTGTAGACGGCCACGTGTTCGCGCTCGGGTTCGGGATTCGTTTGGGATTCGGGATCGCCCATGGGCCGGACGGTCCCGGTCTTCCGCCCCCTCATCCTGAGATGCTGCGCAGCAGCCGCGAAGGAGGGCTCCAGCCGGCCGCACGACCCCTGAAGCCCTCCTTCGCGGCTCCCGCTACGCTTCGGCCCCTCAGGATGCGGGATTTGGTCGGGATAAGCCCCCGTCGGGGGCCGTATCCGGAGCGGCCTACTCGGCCGCTTCGCTGCGCAGCTCGCGCGGCAACGGGAAGACCATGTCCTCGACCACTGTCGAGACCGTGTCGACGATCACGTCGTAGCGGGCCGCGAAGGCTTCGATGATCTCCTCGACCAGCACCTCGGGGGCCGAGGCGCCGGCCGTGAGGCCGAGCTTGCGGATGCCCTCGAAGGCCGGCCAGTCGATCTCCTCGGCGCGCAGCACGAGGCGGGTGATCGGGCAGCCGACGCGCTCGGCGACCTCGCGCAGGCGCTGCGAGTTCGAGGAGTTCGAGGAGCCGACCACGATCAGGGCGTCCACCAGCGGGGCCACCTGCTTCACCGCTTCCTGGCGGTTGGTGGTGGCGTAGCAGATGTCGTCCTTGTGCGGCCCGGTGATGTTCGGGAACTTCTTCTTCAGCGCCTCGACGATGTGGCGGGTGTCGTCGACCGACAGGGTCGTCTGGGTGACCCAGGCGAGGTTGTCGGGGTTCTCGGGGGTCAGGGCCTGGATCTGGTCCAGATCCTCCACCAGGGTGATCGAGCCCTTGGGCAGCTGGCCCATGGTGCCGACCACCTCGGGATGGCCGGAATGGCCGACCAGCAGCACGTGGCGGCCGCGCTTGTGGTGGATCTCGGCCTCGCGATGCACCTTGGTCACCAGCGGGCAGGTGGCGTCGATCGTGGTCAGCCCGCGGGAATCGGCGTTGGCCGGCACGGTCTTGGCGACGCCGTGGGCGGAGAAGATCACCGGGGCGCCGCTATCGGGCACCTCGTCGAGCTCGCGCACGAACACGGCGCCCTTCCGCTTCAGGCTCTCGACCACGTACTTGTTGTGGACGATCTCGTGCCGGACGTAGACGGGCGGCCCGTAGAGGGCGAGAGCCCGCTCGACCACGTCGATGGCCCGCACCACGCCGGCGCAGAAGCCGCGGGGGGCACAGAGCAGGATCTCCAGCGGCGGCTTGCCGGTGGTGCCTTCACCAGAGGAGCTCTGGGCGGGCGCGAGGGACGCGATGTCTGCGGTCATGGGGGCGATGTGGCGAGGGCGGGGCTGTCCTGTCAACGGTCCTGGACTGCGAACCGGGCAGGAAGACGACCGCGGAGCGCCTCTGTAGCACGTTTGCCGCGCCAATTGGACCCGGGGCGCCCGGATCCACCCCCTAGAGCCGCCGGATCCCCGTCACCGCCCCAAAACTGTTCTCCTGGATCCGGGCGACCGCGCCGGCCAGGGGCTCGACCGCCACGGCCATGTGGTGGCCGTTGGCGTGGATCAGCGTCTCCGGGTCGAGCATCAGCCCGACATGGCCGCGCCAGAACACGAAATCGCCCCGGCGCAATCCTTCCAACGCCAGCGGCAGCGCCCGGCCGAGGTCGCGCTCCTGCATGTCCGCGTCGCGCGGGCAGGGGAGGCCGGCGGCGTCGAGGCAGAGTTGCACGAGGCCGGAGCAATCGAGCCCCAGGCTGGTGCGGCCGCCCCAGAGATAGGGAATGCCCACGAGCCGCTCGGCCGTGGCGGCGTAGTCGGGCTCGTGCTGCGCCAGCGGGGCGCAGTGGCGCGCGAAGACGTAGCCGCCGGGGGTCTCGAGATAGGCCCCCGCCTCACCGGTGACCACGAGGCGCGCGCCGAGGCTGAGATGCGCGCGCACCGGCCGCTTCAGGTCGGGCTCGGGATACAGGAAGGTGCGCAACGCCGTGACCCGATGGGTCGGCTCGGGATCGGCGTCGCCCAGGGATGCGGCCGGCAGGTAGCCGACATAGCTATCCCGGACGAGTTGCACGAAGGCGAACCCGTCCTGCTCGGCGTAAAAATCCACGGCGTCGCCGAGCAGCGCCTCGGTGTCGAGCCCGGCCGCCGGGGAGGGCGCCCGGCGCAGGGGCGCGGCGGGCGCCACGACCCGGCGCGGCGTGGCGGCGACGAACCGCTCCGCCGTGACCCGGCCTCTCAGACTCAGGTCGGCGATGTCCGGGCGCGCCGGGGTCAGGCGGGGATCGAGCGATTCGGTCATGGCGGTCAGCCTATACATTCACCGGCCCGCCCGGGATCGGACGGGGCATTCCGTCTGGCCGCTGGTCGATATGCGCGCTCTTATGCCGCATCGGGATGCCGGACGACTACCGGATGATTTCGCCCTGGGAAATCAGGCCGCTGGCCTGCCTGATGCCGTGACACCGATGCGAGTCATGTTCCCGGGACGGGCGGCCGACGTTTTTGATGCACTGCACAACCCGTCGGGAAAGCGCTATGTCCGTCCCATGATGACCGCGAGTCGCCCCGTGAAGAAGACGCAGAAGAGCTTCGCCGACCTGCCGCCGATCCGCGTGCGCCGCGAGCCGCCGACGGTGAACGAGGCGGTCGCCGCCGCCCAGGATCTGGCCGACGATGTCGAGCAGCAGGTCGAGATCGCCGCGGGCCTGATCGGGCTTCCGGCCGATGAGGTGCGCCCGCACGTCCTGGCGGCCAAGAAGGCCAAGCCGGAGCGCGCGCCTGAGCGGATCCTGACCCATGCCAGCCCGAGCCGGGCGCCGCGCACCGTGGTGGTCGAGCGCCGCACCCGCCCGACCGTGGTGATCGAACGCCGCAGCCGGCCCCTCGCGCCGCCGCGCTGATAGGGCCGGACCGGTCCTCACCGGACCTCACGGGCGTCGGCGCACCGGCTGCAGCCCGGCGCGACGCCAAGTCCAAAAAGATCAATCGGCGGTCTGGACCGACCAGGTGGCGTGGCGGATGCCCGGGGCCTTGGCGAGATCGGCCGTGACCGCATCGAGCTCGTCCGCCTTCACGGCGCTGGCGGTGAGCGTCGCGACCACGTCGACCGCGCCCTCGCCGCGCTCCTCCACCTCGACGCTGCTCACCGGATAATTCGCCGCCTCCAGGCGCTCGACCAGCAGGTCCTGGGCGGGTCCGGCCTCGCCGGGCGCGGTGGTCACCTGGACCTCGTAGGTCGCCTCGGTCGCCGATTCGCGGATCGGCGCGCGGTTGATGGCGTTCACCAGCGGCCGCAGCGCGGTGTTGCAGGTCAGCACCGTGATGGTGACGAACACCGCCTCCAGCGGCAGGTCGGCGCCGCAGAACGCGCCCACGGCGGCGGAGCACCACAGGGTCGCGGCCGTGTTGAGGCCGCGCACGTTCATCCCCTCCTTCATGATCACGCCGGCGCCCAGGAAGCCGATGCCGGAGATCACGTAGGCCACGGTGCGGGTACCGCCGTCCGGGCCGGTCAGCCGCATGCCCAGATCGACGAAGGCCGAGGCGCCGATCGCCACCAGCACCGCCGTGCGCAGGCCCGCGGTACGCTGCCGGTATTGCCGCTCGGCCCCGATCGCGGTGCCGAGCACGAAAGCCACCATCAGGCCGATGGCGGATTTCAGTTCTTCCGGGATGGCGGCGTAGCTGGTCATGGCGGTCTCTTGCGAGGGGAGACGTGACGAAACCGTGACATCATGGCTCGGCCGCTCCACCGAAGGCGGAACCCGTCGGGATTGACGGCCCCACCGGGCAGCAGGCACACCGGCTCCAACCTGAGGATCCCATGAGAATACGGGACCCGGCCGAGGAGACGTGCAGGATGCAGGACACGGCCCCCGCGGCAGGAGTTTGTCTCCCCGCACGAGCGTTTCCCGCATGAGCGGCGCCCTCGTCGAAAGCCGGCCCGCCGCCTTCACCCCGGATGCCGCCACTCCAGACGCCGCCCTACACGGGCGGGTCATGGCGCTCCGCGACGGACTGGAACGCGGCTTGATCGGCAGCGCCGGCCTGGTCGAGCGCCTGCTGATCGGGCTTCTCACCGGCGGCCATCTCCTGATCGAAGGTGCGCCGGGGCTGGCCAAGACCCGCGCGGTCAAGCGGCTGGCCGACGGGCTCGACGGGTCGTTCGCCCGCATCCAGTGCACCCCGGACCTGATGCCGGCCGATCTCACCGGCACCACCGTCTGGCGCCAGGACAGCGGCAGCTTCGAGTTCCTGCAGGGCCCCCTGTTCCACGCCCTGGTGCTGGTGGACGAGGTCAACCGCGCGCCGCCGAAGGTGCAATCGGCCCTGCTCGAGGCGATGGCCGAGGGGCAGATCACGGTCTCGGGCTCGACCCATCCGCTCGCCGACCCGTTCATGGTCGTGGCGACCCAGAACCCGATCGAGCATGCCGGCACCTTCCCGCTGCCGGAGGCGCAGCTCGACCGCTTCCTGCTGCACGTCGTGGTCGAGATGCCCGACGAGGCCACCGAGCGGGCGATCCTCGACCTCGTGGAGGGTGAGATCACCCACCATGCCGAGGCGATGCCGGTGCGCCTGTCGCTCGCCGACGTGCGCGCTGCCCGGGAGGCGGCGCTCGCCACCTACGTGTCGCCGGCGCTCAAGGATTACCTGGTCCGCCTGGTGGCGGCGACCCGCACCGATACGGCGGCGCCGGACCTGCGGGCCATGATCGAGCATCCCGCCTCGCCGCGCGGCACCCTGGCGCTGATGATGGCCGGCAAGGCCCGGGCCTGGCTCCGGGGCCGGGACCACGTCACCCCGGAGGATGTCACGGAGCTCGCCCGGGACGCGCTCTCCCACCGGATCGGCCTGACCTGGCGGGCCGCCGCCGAGGGCAAGACCGCCCGCGGCCTGGTCGGCGAGCTGGTGCAGCGGGTGCGGGCGCTCTGAGCGTGTTCGGGTTCTGGGACAGGCGACGCCCTCTCCCGCCCCCCTCTGCGGGGGAGGGTACCCTGCGCAGCAGGGGGGGAGAGGGGAGCGCCGCATCCGGACAGGGCGTGGGCTTCGCCAAGTCTCAAGACCACGGCATCCACCTCTCCGGCGAGGCCCTGATGGGCCTGCGCCATCTCGCCCGGCGGGGCGCGGCGCCCGCGACCCGGACGCTCGCGGGCCTGCCCGGCGGCATCGTCACGAAACGGCGCGGGCGCGGTTCCGAGCCGGAGGATGTGCGGCTCTGGTCCGAGGGCGACGACCGCCGGTTCATCGACCGCAACGCCACCGCGCGCACCGGGCAGCTGCATGTGCGCACCCATCACGACGAGCGCGACCGCGCCGTGGTGCTGCTCGCCGATTTCCGGCCCTCCATGCTGTTCGGCACCCGCCGGGCCCTGCGCTCGGTGGCCGCCGCCGAGGCCCTGGCGCTGCTCGGCTGGCGGGTGGCGGCCGATGGCGGCCGGGTCGGCCTCGCCGTAGCGACCGCCGGGGCGCCGACGGTGCTGCGCCCGTCCGGCGGCGAGCGCGCCATGATCGCGGTGACCGGGGCCCTGGCTCAGGCCCATGCCGGCGCCCTCGAAGCCGCCGGCGCCGCCGGGTCCGACGCGCCCCTGGAGCCGATCCTCGGGCTCGCCCGCAGCCTGCTGCCCTCGGGCGGCCACCTGGTCATCGCCAGCGCCCTCGACGCCCCCGGGCCTGGCTTCGACGCGACGCTGACCCTGCTGGCCGAGCGGGTCGCGATCCGGCTCATCCTGGTCAGCGACGCCTTCGAGCGCATCCGCCCACCGGGCTTCTACCCCTTCGCCCTGGCGGATGGCCGGCGCGGGACCGCACTTCCCGCAGCGTTGCCGGGCGAGACCGCCGAGGCGCGGCTCGCCGACTACGCCCGCCGGGGCATCGCCGGCGTGCGCCTCGACGTCGAGGCCGGCCCCGAGGCCTACGCGCCGCTGATGGAGCGCCTCGATGCGGTGCTGTGAGGCGCGGGCGCACGCTTTCGAACGGGATGGCAGAACAGATCCGTCAGTCCGGGCTCCGCTGCGCGGCCCCGGAATGACGGCGTGTCTGGTCACGGCGATCCGTCAGCCGGGACGTGCCGGACGATCCGCGGGCCTCGCGCGATGAACCCCGCCGAGATCGCCCCGTCCCTCGACCAGCTCCGCGGCCTGCACCTGCCCGGGGGCGCCGCCGGGGCGGTGCAGGGGGAGATCGTCGCGGCGGCGGCGCTCGGCTTCCTCGCCGCCCTGCTGGTCGGTCTCGTCCGCTACCTGCGCGGTCGGGCCCGGGCGAGCCTGCGCCGGGCTGCATTGGCGGAACTCGCCGGCACCCGCAGTCTCGAC
>NZ_LHCD01000018.1:0-102877 GCF_001262595.1 Methylobacterium sp. ARG-1 | reverse complement strand
AGCCGATCCGCTGAGGGCGGGACGGCGCACGGCGCGCCGTCCCCTCCGGTCGCGTCAGGCGGCCGCCTTGATCGGGGCCGGGGCGGGCGCATCCATGGCCCGCAGGTAGACATCGAGCAGCGTCTCGTGCTCGTCGCGCTCGTCCTTGTCCTGCTTGCGGATCTTCAGGATCTCCTTGAGGATCTTGACGTCCAGGCCCTCGCCCTTGGCCTCGGCGAAGATCTCCTTCTTCGCCTCCATCAGGTCCTTGATCTCCTCCTCCAGCCGTTCCACGCGCTCGATGATCGAGCGGATGCGGTCGCCCGCGACGCCCACGGTGTCGGTCATGTCGGTCATGCAAAGCCTCGTCGTATGACGGGGCTACCCTCGCGGCAGAGGGTAAGCAGGGGGTTAAGGCCGGGGTCGGCCGGCGCCGATCCGCGTCTCGATCCACCCCACGATCGCGTCCGCCACCTGATCGCTGTTCGATTCGAGCATCATCATGTGGCCGTTGCCGTGGATGCCGTGCTCGGCCAGCGCCAGCCGGTCCGGCTTGGCGCCCGCCTGAGTGAGGAACGCCGCCGTGCAATCGTCCATGGTCGCCCGGAACGAGGCCTCCGCGGTCACGATCACCGCCGGCACCTTGGCCAGGTTCGGCAGAGCGCGGGCGGGCTCCGCCTGCAGCCAGCAGCGGATCCGGTCCGGCCCGGCCGCGTGCTCGGCCTGGACCACGGTCAGGTCCGCCGGGCCGCTCACCGGCGGCTCGAAATGCAGCGGCACCCGGGTGATGCCGTAGGGGCGAGCCCGGGCGTCGCCGACCCGCTCATACCATTCGGCGCCGCCCTTGAACTTGATGTCGAAGAAGGTCGGCCCGTTCGGCTCGACGGCGACATGCGCCTTCACGAGGTCCGGCCGCTGGTCCGAGACCGCCCAGCCGAACACGCCGGCCTGCGAATGCGTCAGGACGATCGCCGGCCCGATCTTTTCCAAGAGCGTGACCAGCGCTGGGTCGACCAGCTCCTCGCTCTTCAGGGCACTCGCGATATAGGGCACCTGCGAGCGGTAGAACTGGTCGAAGGCGGCGTTGCCGCGCAGGCCCGGACCGCCGGGCCATTGGGTATGCAGCTTCGCCTGCGGGTAGAGCGCCGACCGCTCCTGCCCAGTGAAGACCGTCTCGAGATCTTCCATTGGCAGGCGCGCATAGGGGCCGTAAATCTCGGCGTCGCCGCCCGAGCGACCTCGCCCGACCTGATCGACCACGTAGACCGCGAAGCCCTTGGCGGCGAACCGATCGGCCCAGCCTGGCCTTCCATCGGGCGTGCCGAGGAAGTTGGTCCCGGTCTGCGCCGTGCCGTGGACCATCACCACCGGATAGGGCTGCGTGATCCGCGCGGGGGCGCGGTATTCCACGAACATCTGCCCGCGGGCGGTGGTCCGATCGTTCGCAGTCTCGTAGCGGCCGCCGACGAAGAAGTAGCCGGCGGGCTGCGTCGGCTTGAACGGCCCGACCTCTTCAGCCCGGGCGAAGCCCGCCTCAAGGCAGAACAGCGTCAGCGCGCCGGCAGCGGCGGTCTTGAGCATGGTATCCTCCCGCAGACGTCTGGCGCGTCCGACGGGGGTATATCAGCGACAGAATACCAGCCGGTCCAGCCGAACCCCTGGCCCACCGGTTTCAGGCATGGGCGAAGCGGCGCTTTTTCCCGAGCGCCTCTTCCACGGTGCCGGCGCCGTCGAGATAGCCGTGCACCTTCGGGTTCGGCATGATCAGCGAGCCGACGAAGGCCACCGCCATCAGCACGGTGACGTACCAGAAGAACGTGCTCTCCATGCCGGCATCCTTGAACCACAGGGCGACGAACTCGGCGGTGCCGCCGAACATGGCGTTGGCCAGGGCGTAGGACAGGCCGACCCCCAGCGCCCGCACGTTGGTGGGGAACAGCTCGGCTTTCACGATGCCGCTGATGCCGGTGTAGAACGACACCACGGACAGGCCGAGGGTGATCAGCGCGAAGGCCAGATAGGGATCCTTGTTGGTCCCGAGCGCCGTCATCAGCGGCACCACCATGAGCGTGCCGAGCCCGCTGTAGAGCAGCATGTTCGCCTTGCGGCCGATCTTGTCGGAGAGCGCCCCGAACAGAGGCTGGATGATCATGTAGACGAACAGCACTACGGTCATCACCTGCGAGGCCGAGGTCTTCGGCATCCCGGCGGTGTTGACCAGGTATTTCTGCATGTAGGTCGTGAAGGTGTAGAAGCTCAACGAGCCGCCGGCCGTGTAAGCCAGGACCACGCAGAACGCCCGCCAATGCTTGAACAGCTCGGCGAAGGTCCCGGCATTCTCCTTGTCGCCGCCTTCCTTGGTCTCGGCGAGCGAGCGCCGGAGGTAGAGTGCCACCACGGCGAGCCCGGCGCCGATGAAGAACGGGATGCGCCAGCCCCAGGCCGACAAGTCCGCCGCGGTCATCACGGTCTGGAGCAGCACCAGGACCAGCGAGGCGAGCAGCTGGCCGCCGATTAGCGTTACGTACTGGAACGAGGCGAAGAACCCGCGCTTCCCCTTGATCGCCACCTCGCTCATGTAGGTCGCCGAGGTGCCGTACTCGCCGCCCACCGACAGGCCCTGCAGCATGCGCGCGAGCAGCAGGAGCACGGGCGCCAGCGTGCCGACATGCTCATAGGTCGGCAGGATGCCGATCAGGAGCGAGCCGAAGCACATCATCAGCACCGAGACGACCATCGAGGTCCGGCGCCCGACCCGGTCGGCGATGCGTCCGAACAGCCAGCCGCCCACCGGGCGCATGAAGAAGCCCACCGCGAAGATGCCGGCAGTCTGGAGGAGTTGGCTGGTGGAATCGCCCTTGGGGAAGAAGGCGGGCGCGAAGTAGAGCGCGAAGAACGCGTAGCAGTAGAAGTCGTACCACTCGACGAGATTGCCCGAGGACGAGCCGACGATCGCCCAGATCCGACGCTTGCGGTCGGCCGCATCGTCGGCTGCGCTCGGCGCGATACCGATCGTATCGTCCCTCAGGGCGGACATGGCGTCTCCGTCACATGACTCATCGGCCGGTAACAGCCGGCCTATTCTTCGATGGGCGCGACGTTACAGGCGACAAGCGTGATCGCAAGGCCGTGATCGGACTTTGACCGGGACAGCGCGCGTCCGTGTCATTTCCCCTCGGGGTCCATCGGGCGCCGGCACGGAACGGATTCGCCCAGGACCCCGTTGCGGCCCGGCACGCGTGCTGCGGGCACGCCAACGGCAACGGGACGACACTCCATGACACGGATCTTCAGGGACACGGTGGCAGCCGCCATCCTCATCGCCGGAGCGGCAACGGCCTTCGCGCAGGGCGGGCCAGGCGGAGGCGGCGGTCCGGCTGCCGGCGGCGGCGGTGCAGGCGGCGGTGCTGGCCCAGCGGCGGGCGGCGGCGCGGGGCCGGGCGGAGCCGGCGGCGGTGGAATGCGCGGCGGCGCCGGTGGTGCCGAGGGCGGTGGGATGCGCGGCGGCGCGGATGGCGGTGGGCGTGGCGCGGAGCCCGGCGGCCCGGCCTCCCGCGGTGCCGAAGGCCCCGGCCGTGCCGGTCCGGGTGCCGGCGATCGGAACGCACCCGGCGGTAATCCCGGTGCCGCCGAGCGGGGCGGCCGTGACGGCGGCCCGGCCGAGCAACGTGGCGGGCGTGACGAGACCGGCCCGGGCCAACGCGGCGACCGCAACGGGCGCGACGAGACCGGCCCGGGCCAGCGCGGCGATCGCGGTGCGGCAGGCGAGCGTGGCGACCGCGGTGGACGCGAAGGAGTCCGGGGTGGCCGCGGCGGCGGCTCTGCCCGCGGCGCCGTCACGCGCCTCGACACTCGCCAGCGCACCGAGTTCCGCAGTTCGATCACCCGCCTCGGCGTCTCGCCGCTGCGGGACGTGGCGTTCGGGTTGGCGGTCGGAACCGCGATCCCGCGCTCCGTCAGCCTGCACCGGCTGCCGCCGGCGATCGTCGAGATCGTGCCGGAATACGAGGGCTACGACTTCATCCTGGTGCGCGACGACATCGTGATCGTCGATCCCGACACCTACGAGATCGTCGACGTGATACCGGCGTAAGCCCCGCTGTCGTTAAAGCGCTGCGCGGAGGAAAATTTTTCCTGCGCGCAGCTGCAAGCGTGTCGAACAGGGCAAGCACAATTTAAGATAATTCAATATTTAAATAGTTTTCCAAAAAATTATTCAGTTTACAAAACTATAAGATAATTTGAAATAAAGTGATTGGCGCAACGCATATTGTAAATAAAATTGCGTCGTAGAAGTTCGGCGCGTGACGTACAGTGGAACTCGATACTCTTTCATTGCTTGGGATTGCGCCGTGTCGAAGCCGAATGAGAGATCGGCTGAAATAGAGCAAACCGCACGGCTGCGGCTCGGTTTGGCCGGGCGACGTTGCTCATCCTGGGGTCGTGTGCGCCTCTTTCGCGGCGAGCTCAGCCTATCTCTACAGGACACAATCCTCGGTGCTTCGGACGACGATCGACACCGAGATGTCGGGTCTCAGTGCCTCCGCCACGCAAAGCGTCGGCAACTGGCTGCGGGGTAAGCTCGATCTGACTCAACTGATGGCCCAGCAGGCATCGCTAGCGACCGCCGGGGCAGCGGCGAATGCCGTGATCGGTGCCCCCGCCGTCCGGGACACGTTCTATGTCAGCTATGTCGGCCGTCGGGATGGCTGCTACGATATGGTGCCGCAGGATGAGGTGCCACCCGATTGCGATCCCCGCCAACGCCCCTGGTACAAGGAGGCCGTGGCCGCAATTGGCCCGATCCTGGCCGAGCCCTACACCTTCGCCAGCCGAGGCGCCCTGGTCATCACCGCCGCGGCGACCGTACGCGATGCGGTGGCACCTTGCTGTGTGTCGGCGACGGCGACTTCGAGGCTGGCACCCTGGCCCGCATAATCGCGGGGGTCGCGACCGGCAGCAGCGGCTATGCCTATCTGGTGTCGGGAAACGGCACGGTGCTGGTCCATCCGCGCGCGGAACTGATCGGAAACGCGTTGGGGGATCTGTTCACCGGGCCGCCGCCGAAGATCGGCGGCGGCCTGAGCGAGACGCGCGAGGGCGACCGGCAGACCTTCACAATCTTTGCCCGGGTCCCCAACCTGCCGCCGTCGCTCGAATGGTATGTCGCCGTGTCGGTCAGCCGCGCCGCGTCGCTGGCGCCGATCTCGGCGTTGGCGCACGACTTGGCGGTGACCACGCTCCTGGTGCTGCTGGTGCTAAAGATTGTTGTCAGCCAGCTGATGACGATCACCGTCGCGCGTCCGCTGAACCGCTTGGTCGGCGCGCTGCAGCGCATGAGCCGAAGCGCCATCGATGCCGAGATCGCCGATGCGCGCCGCAGCGATGAGATCGGCCTGGTCGGTCGGGCGGTCGAAGGCATCGAGGCCCGGGCGGCGCATCAGGTGCTGGGCGCGGCCACCGCGCTGTCGCGGCAATCAGCGCAGCTCTCTCAGGAAGTCGCGGAATTCCTGCACACCGTACGGGCCGCCTGAGCCAGGCTCGTTCGTGAGCCGTTAGCGCGCTCCGTCGAGCAGCTTCGAGACCACCCGGGCGGTATAATCGACCATCGGCACGATGCGGGCGTAGTTCAGCCGCGTCGGGCCGATCACCCCGACGACGCCGACGATCTTCTGGGATCCGTCCCGGAACGGCGCGGCGATCAGCGAGGAGCCCGAGAGCGAGAACAGCTTGTTCTCGGACCCGATGAAGATCCGCACGCCTTCGCCGCCCTCGGCGCGGGCCAGGAGGTCGATGACGTCCTTCTGGGTCTCCAAATCGTTGAACAGCAGGCGGATCCGCTCGAGATCCTCGACGGCACGCAGGTCGTCGAGCAGATTCGCCTGCCCGCGCACGATGAGCTGCCGCGCCTCGCTCGGACCCACGGGTGTGGCAAGGCCGGCATCGACCAGGCGCTCGGTCAGCGCGTCGAGTTCCCGCTTCATCGCCTTGCGGCCGGCCTCGATCTCGGCCCGCAAAGTCCCGAGGGTGCGGCCCTGCAGCCGGGCGTTGAGGAAGTTCGTCGCCTCCTGGAGCGCGCCGGCCGGCAGGCCGGGGGGGAGGTCGACCAGCCGATTCTCCACGGAGCCATCATCCGAGACCAGCACCACCAGGGCACGGGCGGGGTCGAGGCGGACGAACTCGATATGCTTCAGGTGGACATTGGCCTTCGTGGTCAGCACGACGCCGGCCCCGCGCGAGATGCCCGACAGCATGGTCGAGGCTTCGGCCAAAGCCGAATCGAAGGTGTGGCCGGAGGCGGCGGCGCGCATCTGCGCCTCGATCCGGGCCTGCTCCTCCTGCCCGACATCGCCGACTTCCAGCATCGCATCGACGAAGAACCGCAGGCCCAGCTCGGTCGGCAGGCGGCCTGCGGAGGTGTGGGGCGCGAAGATCAGGCCGGAATGCTCCAGATCCGCCATGACGTTGCGAATCGACGCCGGCGACAGGGCCATCGGGAGGATACGCGCCAGGTTGCGCGAGCCCACCGGCTCTCCGGTCGTGAGATAGCTCTCGACGATCTGCCGGAAGATCTCGCGGGCGCGCTCGTTGAGGGCGTCGAGCGCCTGCATCGATGAGCCTTGTGGAATGGTGGGGTTCAGGTCGGTCACACGGTCATCCTGTCGTCCGATCATGTCCGCCCGGTGTCGCGGGATCAATCCATCCGGCGATGCTTGCCCGCGCCGGCCCGGCGGCCTAAGAGCCCGGCCCTTACTTCTCTCACCAGAAAGGGCCCGCGATGCGGCCTTCGAAGCGCGCCGCCGATGAACTGCGGCCCGTGACCCTCGAGCGCGCGGTCTCGCGCTATGCCGAGGGTTCGTGCCTCGTCAGCTTCGGCAACACCCGCGTGCTCTGCACCGCCTCCCTCGAGGAGCGCGGGCCGCCGTGGCTGCGCGGCTCCGGCAAGGGCTGGATCACGGCCGAGTATGCCATGCTGCCGCGCGCGACGCATGACCGGACGCGCCGGGAGATCAATTCGGGCAAGCCGTCGGGCCGCACCCAGGAGATCCAGCGCCTGATCGGCCGCTCCCTCCGGGCGGTGACGAATCTCCCCGCGATGGGCGAGCGTCAGGTGACGGTCGATTGCGACGTGATCCAGGCCGATGGCGGCACCCGCACCGCCGCGATCACCGGGGCCTGGGTCGCACTCTACGATTGTTTCGCCTGGATGCGTACCCGCTCGATCATCTCTGTCGACCCGCTACGCGATCACGTTGCCGCGGTCTCATGCGGTTTGTACAAGGGCACCCCCGTGCTCGACCTTGATTATGCCGAGGATTCGGCGGCCGAGACCGACGCCAACTTCGTGCTGACCGGCACCGGCGGCATCGTCGAGGTCCAGGGCACCGCCGAGATGGAGCCGTTCTCCGTGGATCAGCTCCTCGAATTGCTGAACCTCGCCCGCGCCGGCACCGACCGGCTGGTGGCGCTCCAGAAGGAGGCGATCGCGTGAGCCGCCGTCTCACCGGCAAGGTGGTCATCGCCACCCACAATGCGGGCAAGCTCGCCGAGATGCGCGAATTGCTGGCGCCGTTCGGGGTCGAGGCGGTCTCGGCCGGCGAACTCGGGCTGCCCGAGCCCGATGAGACCGGGACGATGTACTCCGAGAACGCCGCCATCAAGGCCCACGCGGCCGCACAGGCCACCGGGCTGCCGGCCTTCGCGGACGATTCCGGCCTGTGCGTCGACGCCCTCGACGGGGCTCCGGGGATCTTCTCCGCCCGCTGGGCAGGCCCGACCAAGGACTTTTCCGGTGCCATGGCGCGGGTTTCTTCGGAGCTGGAGCAGCGTGGGGCGACGAACCGGAGGGCGCATTTCGTCTCTGCCCTCGTGCTCGCCTGGCCGGACGGCCACACCGAGCTGTTCGAAGGCCGGGTGTTCGGGACGCTCGTTCCGCCGCGCGGCGATGCCGGCTTCGGCTACGATCCGATCTTCCAGCCGGACGGCCATGCCCGGACCTTCGGCGAGATGAGTGCCGAGGAGAAGCACGGGGTCGATTGGCAGAACGGCGAGGGGCTGTCCCACCGGGCCCGGGCCTTCGTGCTGCTGAGTCGCGCCTGCCTGGTGCCGGCTTCCTGATTGCCAAACCGGGCCGGGACGCTCACATCCCGGCGATCATGACTTCGACCGGCCCAGACCATCCGACCCGCGACGCGGGCTTCGGGATCTACCTGCACTGGCCCTTCTGCGCCGCGAAGTGCCCGTATTGCGACTTCAACAGCCACGTCCGGCACGCCGGCGTGGACCAGCCGCGCTTCCTCGACGCGTTCCGGGCCGAGATCGCCCACAACGCCGCCCGCACCCCCTGCCGCACGGTCACCAGCATCTTTCTCGGGGGCGGCACGCCCTCGCTGATGGCGCCCGCGACGGTGGCGGGCCTGCTCGACGCGGTGGCGGGGCATTGGGCGGTGGCGCCCGATGCCGAGATCACCCTGGAGGCCAACCCGTCGAGCGTGGAGGCCGGCCGTTTCCGCGGCTACCGCGCCGCCGGGGTGAACCGGGTGTCGCTCGGCGTGCAGGCCCTGGACGATGCCTCCCTGAAGAGGCTCGGGCGGCTGCACAACGCCGCCGAGGCGTTCGCTGCGATCGGCGTCGCGCAGGCGGTGTTCGACCGGACCTCGTTCGACCTGATCTATGCCCGGCCCGACCAGACCCCCGCCCTGTGGCGGGCCGAGCTGAGCGAAGCGCTCACCCGCGCCGCCGAGCACCTGTCGCTCTACCAGCTCACCATCGAGCCCGGGACGCCGTTCCACGGGCTGGCCTCCGCCGGGAAGCTGGTGACGCCAGACGACGAGACCGGCCGCGTCCTTTACGACGTGACTCAGGAGGTCTGCGGCCAGGCGGGCCTGCCGGCCTACGAGATCTCCAACCACGCCCGGCCGGGCGCCGAATCCCGACACAACCTGCTCTACTGGCGCTACGGCGAATATGCCGGCATCGGCCCGGGCGCGCATGGCCGGCTGGTCACCCCGGAGGGCCGGATCGGCACCGTGACCGAGCGCGGCCCGGAGGCGTGGCTTGCCCGGGTCGAGCGCGACGGACACGGCATCGTCGAGACCGAGACGCTGCGGGCCGCGGACCAGGCCGACGAGTTCCTCGTGATGGGCCTTCGGCTCGCCGAAGGGATCGACCCAGAGCGCTACGCCGCCCTGAAGGGCCGGCCGCTGAACGGCAACCGCATCGGCATGCTGATCGGCGACGGCCTGCTGCACCGCCTGCCCGGCGGGCGGATTGCGGCCACGCCACGCGGCGCGCCGGTGCTCAACGCCCTGGTCGCCGAACTCGCGGCCTGATCAGGTGCCGGGTTTGGCCAGGACGCGTGGGGCCGGGCTGACCAAGGTCGCGGCGTTGTTGCGGATCTCGTAGACCGCCAGCGACCGGTCGCTCAGCCCGTCCGGCCGGAACCGGAAGGTGCCGTCGGTCCCGGCGAAGCCCGACGGGTTGGTCAGCGTCGTCTCCGCAAAGCGCTGCGAGCCGTATTGCCGCGTCAGCGCCGCCGACAACATCACCGCGTCGTAGGCCAGCGAGGCGACCCGCGGCGGTACCGCGCCGAACCGGGCCTGATAGCGGCCGCTGAAGTTCGAGAAGCCGGTCCGGTCGGGCGAGGCGAACCGTCCGCCCTGCAGCGCCGGCAGCGCGAACAGCGCCGGCTCGTTCCAGAGGGCCGTGCCGATCGGCCGGACCCGGGCGGGATTGTAGCCGGCCTTGGTGAGGGACGCGGCGACCGCGGGCATGGCCTCGACCGTCTCCGGGATGAACAACGTGTCGGCGGAGGCGCCGGCCCCGGTGATCACCCGGGCCAGCCTTTCGACCGCCGGCCCCGGCGCACCGGACGGATAGCGCTCGACCGCCGCCACCCGGGCACCCTTGCGGGCGACGGCCTCGCGAAATTCCGCCTCGACCGCGTTGCCGTAGGCCGTCTCCGGAATCAGGGCCGCGAAGGAGCGGCGGCCGGCGGCCACGGAATCGTCGACGATCCGGTCGACCTCCGGCTGCGGCAGGAAGCTCAGGAGATAGACGCCCCGGGCCGCCACGGAGGCGTCCGTCGAGAAGCCGATCACCGGCTTGCCCGCAGCCTTGGCAGGCACGGCGGCGGCCTGGACGTTGGCGGCGAAGACGGGGCCGAGCACGAGGTCGGCACCCTGCTTCAGCGCCTCCTGGGTCGCGTCCCGGGCACCGTCGGCGCTGCCGTGATCGTCCTCGACCAGAATCGTCAGGTCGGGCGGCTGCGACTCGTCGTAGGCGAGTTGCGCCGCGTTGCGCATCGCGCTGCCGACCGCCACGCCCGTGCCGGTAAGCGGCAGGACCAGCGCGACCTTCACGGCGCCGGCGCCGATGCGGTTGCCCCCGGCCGCGGCCGGGGTAAGCGGAGCGCCGGCCGATGCGGCCGACAGGACGGGCGCGCCGCCGAGCGGCACCTCGGCCGGCGGCGACAGCTCCGCCCGGGCCGGAGCGCCGCGGCGGGCCGCATGCCCGTCCCCGAATCCGCCGACGCAGCCGCTGAGTGCGAGGGCGCTGACGGCAGCGGTCAGGGCGGCGACACGCGCGAGACGGGTCCGCCCACACTTCGGACGCACCATGGCGCGGGCTCCTTCGGGCATGTCCGGCCAACCTGACCGGGCCGTTTTCAAATGTAAACGCGGCGCTGCCGGTTTGCCCCAGGTCTCGACGTGCCGCCGCGACGCGGGGCGTGGAGTGTGGCAAGATCGCCCGCGATGACACGTCGATTCGATGACCCGGGGCCCGCGATCTCAACCAAACCCACCGCCACGCCCTCTGCGCAGAAGCCCGGCGCGGACCGGCCGCGGAACACCACCTTCACGGCCTTCGGGCTGGCCAGCGAGACCGAGCCTCTATCGCCCGGGCTGCACATCGTGGCGACGCCGATCGGCAACCTGCGCGACATAACCATCCGGGCTCTCGCCACCCTGGCGGCGGCCGACGCGGTGCTGGCTGAGGATACGCGCGTCACCCGGACGCTGCTGGCCCATTACGGCATCACGACGCCGCTGCTCGCCTATCACGAGCACTCGAACGACACCGTCCGCGACCGGATGGTGGCGCGGCTCCGGGCCGGCGAGGCTTTGGCCCTGGTTTCGGATGCCGGCACGCCGCTTGTCTCCGATCCCGGCTACAAGCTGGTCCAGGCCGTGATCGAGGCGGGAATTGCGATTACCCCCGTTCCCGGGCCGTCCGCGGTCATGACCGCGCTGGTGGCGGCGGGCCTGCCCACCGACCGGTTCTTTTTCGAGGGTTTCCTGCCGCAGAAGGCCGGCGCCCGGCGCAACCGCCTCGAAGCCCTCACCCAGGTCCCGGGTACGCTGGTCCTGTTCGAGTCGCCCCACCGTCTGCCCGAGATGCTGGCGGATGCCGCCGCGGTGCTCGGCGCCGACCGTCCGGCCGCCGTCACCCGCGAGCTGACCAAGTTCTACGAGACGATCCGCCGGGACACGCTGGGCTCCCTGAGCGAGCGCTTCGGCCAGGAGGGCGCGCCGAAGGGAGAGATCGTCGTCATCATCGGCGCCGCGACCCGTCCGGACCGCCCGGTCGAGGGGGATGCCGCCCTCGACGGGTTGATCCGCGCCGCGATGGAGCGGCACTCGATCAAGGATGCGGCGAGCCTCGTCGCGGACGAAACCGGGCAGCCGCGCCGGGCCATCTACACCCGGGCGCTGGCGCTGGCCCGGGACAGCCAGGGGTGAACGAGACCGTGCCGGATCAAGCCCTGAGGCGGCGCGCCGCCCATCTGCGCGGACACCGGGCCGAGTGGCTGGCGATGGCGGCCCTCCTGCTGAAGGGCTACTGGCCGATTGGGCGCCGGGTGAGCTTTGCCGGGGGAGAGATCGACCTGATCGTCCGCCGTCCACGCACCATCGTGTTCGTCGAGGTAAAGGCGCGGTCCAGCCTGGACGAGGCTCGCGTCGCGATCGATGCAGCCAAGAGGCGGCGCTTCTCGCGCGCCGTGCGGGCCTGGATCGGCCGCAATCCCTGGTGCGCGGGGATGACCCTGCGGGCGGACGCGGTCTTCGTCGGCCCTGGCGAATGGCCCGCCCATTTACCCGACGTCTTCACCATCGAGGGCTTGTAGGAGAGGCGTTCAGCCCCGAGCGGCGCGGATCGCGCCGATCAGCGTGCGCTTGAGATCGGCCTGGCTGAACGGCTTCTGCACCACCGGCCGGTCGCGGAACGGCTCGCGGATGCCGGCGCCGCCATAGCCCGTGGAGAACACGAGCGGCAGGTCGCGCTGCACAATCGCCTCGGCCACCGGGTAGATCGGCTCGCCGGCCACGTTCACGTCGAGGATCGCGATCTCGAATGTCTCCTGCGAAGCCATCTCGAGCGCGGTCGAGAGCCGTGCGGCCGGTCCGACCACGGCACAGCCGAAGTCGAGCAGCATGTCCTCAAGGAGCATCGAGATTGCGGCTTCGTCTTCGACGACGAGCACGCGGACGCCGGTCAGGACGTCATCGTTGGGGTCAGCAGTCACGCCGGGCCGTCTTCCCTTCGATCACCCCCGAACCGGGGATCTTGCCGTGCGGTTGGTATCGCCTCGCGAGCCGCTGGAGCAGCGCTGAGAAGCGCCGGGCGGCATCGCCAGGCGGTCCGCGAGACCACACGTGGCGTCGCCTGGAATACCGGACGTGTCAAGCGTTCGCTTGCCGTTCCCAGGTGAATGACCGCGTCGATGTTAACCGACGATACATTTTTGCCGGTCTCCGAGCCTGCATCGCGCGATGCGACCGATCATTCGTCCTTGAACGTGACCTTTGCGCCGCGGCTCACATGCGCCGCGAGATCGCGGGCGTTCCAGTTGGTGAGCCGGATGCAGCCGTGGGACTCGGTTTTCCCGACCTTCTCCGGCTCGGGCGTCCCGTGGATGCCGTAGCTCGGGATCGCGAGGTCGATCCAGACCAGACCGACCGGATTGTTCGGCCCCGGCTTGATCGAGAATTTCTGCTGCGTTTTCACGCCCTTGAACGCGTATTTCGGGTTGTAGGTGTAGTCCGGGTCAAACGCGACGCCCTTCACCTTGGTCTCGCCGCTCGGCGCCGGCTTCTCGGTGCTGCCGATCGAGGCCGGGTAATAGCCGAGCAGCTTGCCGTCGGCCCCGAAGGCGCGGACGTCGTGGCTGGTCTTGTCGACCTCGATCCGCTCGACCTTGGGCTCCTGCGGCAGGTCCTTGCCCTTGGGCTTGTCCAAGCCCATCGGGTCCACCGCGGCGACGAGGATCGACGTGCCGGCCTTGTCGAGGGGCTTGTCGGGATTGAGGGCGCTGACGAGGTCGCGGCTCATGTGGAACCGCTCGGCTAGCATCTCCCGCGGGTTGGTGTAGCCGAGCTCCTTGAGGTCGGCCTGCTCTTCCATCTTGGGCGGGATCTTCTCGACGTAGGGGCCGGACGCGTCCGCGTCGGTGATCGCGTAATCGGACACGGCCGGCTTGTCGCTCGTCGCCTGGAGCTTGTCCCAGAGCTCCTGCGTCAGGTCCCGGGTCGCGGGCAGGCCCTGCGCGACCGCGAAGGCCGAGAGCGCCTGCTGGTAATTCTCACCCTTCAGGCCGTCGATTGCCCCCGGGAAGAACCGTGCGCGATCCAGAAGGATCTGCGCCTTCACGATCAGCGCGTCGGGTTTGTCGTCGGATTTCTTGGCGGCCCGCGCCTTCTTGCCGGACTTTTTCTCCGCCTTCTTCGCAGTCTTGTCGGTCTCCGGCGCCTTGAAGGTCGCGCTGTTGATCGCCTCGGCGGTCAGTGCGGGCGCCTTGTCGGGCTGCGCCAGGGCGGCTCCCGGTGCCGCCAGGCTCAACACCAGCAGAGCCGCGCAAACCGGCCGCGAGGATCTCCGCATCATGGACGTACAGCTCTCCGGGAGCAGGCGCGCTCCGGTCGCACAAGTATCGAGCGCGCTTGAACGTTCCGCCGCTGGGCCCGGGCTACTCGCACAGGCGGTGCCCGGCGTTGCGCTCGCGTTCGTCGAGGTGGAAGTGGTTGGCATGGGCCGCGTTGCTGCCCGGCCCCAGGACCGTACGGAAGAAGCCGCAGGCCTTGGTCCGGATCGAGGCCAGGAACTCCGCTTCTTCGGATCCCGCCGGCATCGCCTTGACCGGGATGCCGGCGCGACCGGCGAAGGTAAAGCCCATCACGTCGACGGCCGCCGCGAAGGCGTGGTCGCTGAGCTTGGCGTCGACATCGTGGTTCTGCCCCCGGCAGACATAGGTGCCGCCGAGTTCAAGGCCCGTCAGCGGATGCTTGAGCGTCCGGTCTGCCGCGACCTGGACCTCCGTGGCCCAGCGCGCGAAGGATTCCGCGACCTGGCAGGTCAGCGTCGCGCCTCCCGGCAGGGCGATGCCGTCGGCGAGCTTGGTCACCTTCAGCGGCAGCGGCGCCGTGCATTGGCCCTCGGCGATGGGCGACAGCGACTCGAACTCGACGCCGAGGCGTTTCAGACGCACCCGGCAGGCGGTGTCGTCCGGGGGGGAGACCTTGAGGGCGAGCGCGGCCTCGCCGGACAATTCCGGAGGACGCTCCGGTGGAGTCGGGGGCGGTACCGGCATCCCGGGCTTCTGAGCCTCCGCGGCACCGTCCTTGGCCGGCGGCGTCGGCTCCGCAGGACGCGCTGATGGCGTCGGCTTTCCGGATTCGGCTGTTGGCGCGGGCTTTTGCTCCGCCGGCTGGGCCGGCTTCAGCTCGCTCGGGCGCTCGGGCGGAAGCGGCGGCGGCACCGGAACGGCGGGCGCCTCCGCGGCCGAGCCGGGCGCGGGCGCCAATGCGCAGAGGACCAGGGCGAGGGCGATTGAGGCCAAGAAGTTCGTCGGTCGGCGGGGCGGCATGGGACCTCGAAGCGCGGGCATAGGCCGGGGGAAACGAGCGGAACCGCATTCGGATCACCGCGGCCCGGTTGACGGGGCTGCCGATCGGGCCTCTGTCTTTCGTCAAAGGGCCGCGCACCCCATCTCGCGACCCGGATGACGGGCCGCACGACCCGTCGGACAAACGCACCATCGAGGACCGAATGCCGGATGTCGCCGATGCCGGGCTCCCGAGCCTGCCGCAGGACAACCCCTTCCGCGACGCGCAGTGGAGCACGCCGCACGGCCTGCCGCCGTTCGAGCGCATCGAGCCGGAGCATTACATGCCGGCCTTCGAGGCGGCGCTCGCTGCCCACTCTGCCGAGATCGCGGGCATCGCGTCCGACACGGCGCCTGCGACCTTCGCCAACACCGTTGTGGCGATGGAGCGCGCCGGCCAGGCCCTCGAGCGGGTCGCCGGCGTCTTCTACAACCTGACCGGCAGCAACACGAACCCGGAGTTGCAGGCGATCGAGCGGACGATCGGCCCGAAGCTCGCCCGGCACGGCAGCGCCATCTACCTCAATCCGCAGCTCTGGGCGCGCATCTCGGCGGTGGACGCCGAGGCGGAGGGTCTCGGGCCGGAGGAACGCCGGGTCCTCGACCGCTACCGCATCCGCTTCCGCCGCGCCGGTGCCGATCTCGCTCCGGCCGACAAGGCGCGCATCGCCGAGATCGCCGCACGGATGTCCGAGCTCGGCACCCACTTCAGCCAGAACCTGCTCGCCGACGAAAGCAGCTTCACCCTGCCGCTCGCCGGCGAGGATGATCTCGCCGGCCTGCCGCCGTTCCTGCGTGCCGCGGCCGAGAGCGCAGCCCGGGAGCGCGGGCTGCAGGGCCACGTCATCACCCTGTCGCGCTCGCTGATCGAGCCGTTCCTGGTGTTCTCGACCCGCCGCGACCTGCGCGAGAAGGCCTACGCGGCCTGGACAAAGCGCGGCGAAAACGGCGGGACCACCGACAACCGGGCGATCATCGTCGAGATGATCGAGCTGCGCGCCGAGCACGCCCGGCTACTGGGCTTTGACAGCTTCGCGCATTTCAAGCTCGACGACACGATGGCGGCGAGCCCCGATGCCGCCATGGAGCTGTTGCGCGACGTCTGGACCCCGGCCCGGGCGCGGGCAGGCGAGGAGCGCGAGCGGCTCCAGGCGCTCGTCCAGCAGGAGGGCCACAACTTCGCGCTTCAGGCGCACGATTGGCGCCACTACACCGAGAAGCTGCGCCGGGCCGAGCACGACCTCGACGAGAGCGAGGTCAAGGCGTACCTGCCGCTCGATCGGATGATCCAGGCGGCCTTCGACACGGCCTCGCGCCTGTTCGGACTGACCTTCGAGGAATTGTCCGAGGTGCCGCGCTACCACCCGGACGTGCGCGTCTGGCGGGTCGGCAACCCGGACGGGTCCGAGGTCGGCCTGTTCCTGGGCGATTACTTCGCCCGGTCGTCGAAGCGCTCGGGCGCCTGGATGAGCGCATTCCGCTCGCAGGAACGCCTCAACGGCACGGTCACGCCGGTCATCGTCAACGTGATGAACTTCGCCAAGGCGCCTGCCGGCGAGAGCGCGCTCCTGTCCTTCGACGACGCCCGCACCCTGTTTCACGAATTCGGCCACGCCCTGCACGGGCTCCTGTCAGACGTGACCTATCCGCTGCTCTCCGGGACATCGGTGTCGCGCGACTTCGTCGAGTTGCCGTCGCAGCTCTACGAGCATTGGCTGGAGCAGCCGGAGGTTCTCCAGGCCCATGCGCGCCACCACCGGACCGGCGAGCCGATGCCCGATGCGCTGCTGCGCAAGCTCCTGGCGGCCCGCACCTTCAACCAGGGCTTCGCCACGGTGGAATACACCGCCTCGGCCATCGTCGACATGACCCTGCACCTCTCGGCGGGCGGCGAATCGGGCCTCGACGTGCCGGCCTTCGAGGCCGACGCCCTGCAGCGGATCGGCATGCCGGCCGAGATCAGCATGCGGCACCGGACGCCGCATTTCGCCCACATCTTCTCCGGCGACGGCTACGCGGCAGGCTACTACAGCTACCTCTGGTCCGAGGTGCTGGACGCCGACGCCTTCGACGCGTTCCGGGAGGCCGGCGACATCTTCGATCCGGAGACAGCCAAGCGCCTGCGCACCTACGTGTACGGCGCCGGCAACCTGCGCGACCCGCGCGACGCCTACACGGCATTCCGCGGCCGCATGCCGAGCATCGCGCCGCTGCTGAAGAAGCGGGGGCTCGCGGCCTGACCGGAGGGCGGCCGGTAAGGGTTTCGTAAACAAACGTCCTTAACGAACGCTTGCAGGGATTCCCTGCAGGCGGAGTTGGGGGCGATGACGAAGATTGAAGCCAAGCCGGCCCTCTCTCCTGACGAGCTGCTCAAGGCCGTCGTGGCGGGCAAGGCGGATCCGAAGCCCGAACCGGCCCCGGCCGCGCCGCGCTTTCGGATGCCGTGGCTCGCCGGGATCGACCTGCGCCGCTGCGCGATTCCGGGCGCCGCCCTCGCGGTCGGCCTGCTGGTCGGTGCCGGCGTCGCCGCCCGCCCGGGCTCGGGCAGCGTGCCGAGCGATGCCGTCGTGGCGTTGAGCGCCACCGTCGATGCCGGACGGACCGAGACCGCCCGGCTCGGCGCCGACATCGCACAGCTCCACCAAGTCCTCGCGGATCTCCGCGCCGCCACCGACACCGCCCGCAAGGAAGCCGGCACCCGCAGCGCCGCGTTGGGCGAACGCTTGGCGCAGCTCGACAAGAATCTGAATGCCAAGACAGCGGCCATGGGCGAGCGCCTCGAACAGGTCGAGCGCGAGCAGAGCGGTCGGATCGCCAACCTCGCCACGCAGCTTGAGCGCCGCACATCCGCTGCGGCGCTTGTGAAGGCCGAGCCGACCCAGACCGGCAGCCTCGCCGAGACGCGGACGCTGGACGCGAAGGGTCCGGATGCCAAAACCGTCGAGGCGAAGTCCGCGGAGGCCAAGCCGAAGCCGGCCGTCGCGGAGAAGCCATCGGTGATCGATGGCTGGGCGGTGCGCGACGTCTATGACGGCGCGGCCATCCTGGAGAACCGGCGGCGGCGCATCGTCGAGGTCGGGCCGGGCGACACGCTCCCGGGCGTCGGGCGGGTCGAGGGTGTCGAGCGCCGCGGTCGCGACTGGGTGGTGGTGACGCGCCAAGGCCTCATCACGCCCCAGCCCTGGTGAAGACGGCTCAGCGTCCCTGGAGCGTGGCCGAGGCCAGTTCGTCGCTGGGGGTCGGAAACCGCGGCTCGAGCGATAGCGGGTCGGCCATCGCTGCTGAGCGTTCGGCCCGGCGGCGGCCGTGACGCAGGGCGCGGGTCTGTTCCGCGCGGGTCGGATGCAGAAGCGCGGCGAGGAGCGCCTGGCCCTCGAACGCGCTGTCCAGGTTTTTGGCTTCGAAGACGGGCATGGCCGGCCTGCTTGGGTGCGAGCCGGTCATCCGCCGATGGCAGCGGCCCAGATCGCATCCCGAATAACGGGGATCGCGTGGACGGGTTCCGCTAAGCTTTCGCGGCGAAACCACTTTTTTACGATTGTCCAGGCGCGGCCTGAAAACAGTGCGGCGGCACACATAGCACCGGGCGAAAACGCGTCCCGAAAGGCGGTCTGACCCTTCGGGACGCGGGTGTCGTCAGACGAACTGGTTGAGCCCCGGGATCGACCCGATGATCGGACCCATCGCGTCCTCACCGACCTTCTCGCGGCCGAAGGCGAACAGCTCCTGGCCAAGCGGCTGCATCTGGCCCATGGGCACGCCGGCCGCCATCAGCTTCTGACCGAGCGCCATAACGCCACCGCCGCCCATCATGCCGCCGAGCATGCCCATGAGGCCGCCACCGCCGCTCTCGCCGGCATTCGACTCAGCGATCAGCGACTCAGAGCCGGGCAGCGCAGCCAGGAGCTGATTGACCTCGGTCTCGGGACCCTCCTTCTGCAGGAAGGCCAGGATATGCCCGATGGCCGTCTGTGCGGTCGCGGCGTCGAGCCCAGTGCGGGCGGTGACGCGGGCGAGCAATTCTTCCATGGCGCTGATCTCTTCGGAACGTTTCCAGACGTCCTTCGACTCTGAGCGGCCGGAAATCAAGCGCGGGTCCTGACTTCGCGGGCAAACCGCAACGCGGACCTTTCGGTCGGCCCAGGACCGGCAATCGCCGGGCCGGCCTTGCAACGCGTCGCGCGCCGTGGCCTCGTAGGCGGTGGCGCAGGATAGCGGTAAGCACTGCGCCCCGGTCGTTCCGCTGCGGCGATTCTTGCCGCCGTTCGGGGGCTTTCCAGGGATCGACCGAACACGCATTGGGCGACACAGGTGAAGGAGACACGGGTGAGCGATCTCAAGACCCTTCGCGGCCTGTCCGGGCTCAGCCCGGAGCCTGCGAGCCTGAAGAGGGCCGCGCTGATCCTCATCGATATCCAGAATACCTATCGCGACGGGGTGCTGCGCCTGACCGGGGTCGAGCCGGCGGTGGCGCAGGCCAAGATCCTGCTGCGGCGGGCGCGGGAGGCCGAAACGCCGGTGATCCATATTCGGCACAATGCCGGGCCGGGCTCGCCCTTCGACATCACGGCGGCGAGCGGGCAGATCTGCGAGGAGGTCGTGCCGCAGGACAATGAGGCGGTGCTCACCAAAGCGTTCCCCAGCGCCTTCGTGGGGACGGACCTGGAGGATCGGCTCAAGCGCGCCGGGGTGACTGACCTGATTCTGGCCGGCTTCATGACCCATATGTGCGTCAACTCGACGGCCCGCTCGGCCTTCAATCTCGGCTTCCAGCCCACCGTCATCGCCTCCGCGACCGCCACCCGCGACTTGCCGGCGCCGGACGGCTCGGTGGTGCCGGCGCCGCAGTTGCAGGCAGCGAGCCTGGCGGCCCTCGCCGACCTGTTCGCGGTCGTCGCCCGCGACGTCGATGCCGTCCGCCACTAGAACGCGTTCCGACGAAGTGCTCCGGATCGGCGCGAGCGAGCGCATCACAACAAGACTTCAGAGCCGTGCCCGACCCACTATGGTCGGGCACGGCTCCAGGCGCTCGCACGCGCAGACGCGGCCGCTGTGGAATGACCGTCGCGACGCACATGTGTGCATTGCACCATGGGGTTGCCGGCGGCGGAACATCGTCGGCGGCCATGCGGTTCCGACCCGAAAATGCGGAGCCGAATCATGCGCATCGAGAACGTCGCCGATCTCATCGCCGAGACCCTTCAGGAAGCGGGCGTCGCGCGCGTCTACGGGGTGGTGGGCGACAGCCTGAACGGGATCACCGAGGCCCTGCGCGCCCGCGGGCGGATCGACTGGATCCACACCCGCCACGAGGAGGCGGCGGCCTTCGCGGCGAGCGCCGAGGCGCAGGTCACCGGCAAGCTCGCGGTCTGCGCCGGTTCCTGCGGCCCGGGCAACCTCCACCTGATCAACGGCCTCTACGACGCACATCGGAGCCGGACCCCGGTCCTGGCCATCGCCGCCCAGATCCCGTCGGTGGAGATCGGTTCGGGCTATTTCCAGGAGACGCGGCCCACCGAGCTGTTCCGCGAATGCAGCCATTACTGCGAGCTGGTCTCCGACCCGTCGCAGATGCCGTTCGTGCTGGAGAACGCGATCCGCGCCGCCGTGGGGGAGGGGGGCGTCGCCGTCATCGTCATCCCGGGCGATGTCGCCCTGCGCGACGCCCCCAAGCGCGCGCTCGCCCCCCATGCCGGGCTGATCCCGGCCAAGCCCGTCGTGCGGCCGGCCGATTCCGAGCTGGACGCCCTCGCGGCGCTGCTCAACGCCGGCAAGCGCGTGACGCTGCTCTGCGGTCGCGGCTGCGCCGGCGCCCATTCCGAGCTGCTCCAGCTCGCCGAGGCGCTGAAGAGCCCGATTGTGCACGCGCTGGGCGGCAAGGATCATGTCGAGTTCGACAATCCCTACGATGTCGGCATGACCGGCCTGATCGGATTCTCGTCCGGCTACGCCGCCATGATGGCCTGCGACACCCTGCTGATGCTGGGCACGGGCTTTCCCTACAAGCAGTTCTACCCGCAGGACGCCAAGATCGCCCAGGTCGACCTGCGCCCGTCCGAGCTCGGCCGCCGCTGCCGGATCGAGCACGGGCTCGTCGGCGATGTCGGGGCGACGATCCGGGCGCTGCTGCCCAGGCTCAAGCCCAAGGCCGACCGGTCGTTCCTGGATGCCAGCCTGAAGCACTACGCCAAGGCCCGGACCGGCCTCGATGAGCTCGCCACGGCCAAGCCGGGCGGCCCGCTCCACCCGCAATATTTGGCCAAGACGATCAGCGAGGCGGCCGCAGAGGACGCGATCTTCACCGCCGATGTTGGCACGCCGACGATCTGGGCGGCGCGCTACCTGGCGATGAACGGCAAGAGGCGCCTGCTGGGTTCCTGGGTCCACGGCTCGATGGCCAACGCCCTGTCGCAGGGCATCGGCGCCCAGGCCGCGGAGCCGAACCGGCAGGTCATCGCGCTCTGCGGCGATGGCGGCTTCGCCATGCTGATGGGCGATTTCCTGACGCTGCGCCAGCACCGCCTGCCGCTGAAGGTGGTGGTGTTCAACAACGGCACCCTCGGCTTCGTCGAGCTGGAGATGAAGGCGGCCGGCTATCTCGAGACCGGCGTCGCGCTCGACAATCCGGACTTCGCCGCGATGTCGCGAGCCGCCGGCATCTTCGCCCTGCGGGTCGAGGATCCGGCCGAGCTGCCCGGCGCCATGCGCGAGTTCCTCACCTTCGACGGGCCTTCGCTGCTCGATGTCCGCACCGCCCGCAACGAGCTCTCGATGCCGCCCAAGATCGACGGGCAGCAGGTGAAGGGCTTCAGCCTCTACGTGCTGCGGGCCGTGATGGACGGGCGTGGTGACGCAGTTCTCGACCTCGCCAAAACCAACCTCATCCGGTAGACCTGCCCGGGTAATCTAGACCCGTTCCAGACCGACGGCACGGGCGATCCAGGGAGGTTCCGGACCATGCGGGTCGGCCTGTTCGTGCCGTGCTACGTCGACGCTTTCGAGCCGGAAGTCGGGATCGCCACGCTGGAGCTGCTGGAGCGGTTCGGTTGCACGGTGGAATATCCGTTCGACCAGACCTGCTGCGGCCAGCCCATGGCCAATACCGGCTGCCACGCCGAGGCCGCCGCCACCGAGGCCCTGTTCGTCAAGAACTTCTCGGGCTTCGACTACGTGGTGGCGCCATCGGGCTCCTGCGTGCATCAGGTCCGCGAGCACCTGACCGCGATCCCGCAGACGGACGAGGTCAGGAAGGTCCGCGCCAGCACCTACGAGCTCGTTGAGTTCCTGCACGACGTGCTCAAGATCGAGGCGCTGCCTTGGGCCGAGTTCCCGCACAAGGTCGCCTATCACGGCAATTGCAACGCGCTGCGGGGCATCCATCACGCCCGGCCGTCCGAGATCGTGAAGCCGTATTTCTCCAAGCCCCTCGACCTGCTCCGCTTGGTGAAGGGCGTTGAGCTGGTCGATCTCGCCCGGCCCGACGAGTGCTGCGGCTTCGGTGGGACCTTCTCGGTGTTCGAGCCCGCGGTCTCGGCCAAGATGGGCTACGACAAGGTCGCCGATCAAAACCGGGCCGGGGCGCAATACGTGGTCTCGGCGGATTCTTCCTGTCTGATGCACCAGAAGGGCTGCGCCGAGCGCCTCGGCCTGCCGCTCCGCTACATCCACATCGCGCAAGTGCTGAACGGAGCCGCCGCATGAGCGTCGAGGACCTGAATCCCCGCGCCCGCGAGGGCATCATCCACCCCGAGGTCCGCGCCGCCGACGACGAGAGTGAGCGCGGCCAGGATGGCGGCCGCCTCCAGCACGCCGAGGCCGCGACCAAGCCGATCCGCGCGCCGCAGACCCGGGAGCCGCAGCCGCGCGGCGCCAAGATCCGCGGCGACCGGCCGATCGACCAGGCCGAGGCCGCCGAGCGATTCCTCGCCGCGCCCCTGCACCAGGCCGCCCATGACGAGCGCCTGTGGGACCTGCGCAAGAAGCGCGACGCCTCGGCCCACGGCATCCCGGAATGGGAGGAACTGCGCGAGCTGGCCTCCGTCATCAAGGCGCACACGCTCACCCATCTCGATCAGTATCTTGTGCAGTTCGAGGCGGCCGCGAAGGCAAACGGCGTCCAGGTCCACTGGGCCGCGGACGGCGCCGACCACAACCGCATCGTCCTGGAGATCCTGCGCAGCCGCGGCGCCAAGACCCTGGTGAAGTCAAAGTCGATGCTCACCGAGGAATGCGGTTTCCGCCACCACATGGCGGCGAACGGCATCGAGATCATCGAGACCGATCTCGGCGAGCGCATCCAGCAGCTCGACAACGAGGAGCCGAGCCACATCGTGGCGCCGGCGGTCCACAAGACCCGGATGGACGTGGCCGAGGTCTTCGCCAAGACGCTCGGCACCGACCCGGACAACGACGATGCCCATTACCTCGCCGAGAGCCAGCGCGAGACCACCCGGCCCTACATCCTGAAGGCCGATGCCGGCATGACCGGCTGCAATTTCGCCATCGCGGAGACCGGCACGGTCGTCACCTGCACCAACGAGGGCAATGCCGACCTGTCCGGCAACGTCCCGCCGCTGCAGATCCATTCGATCGGCATCGAGAAGATCATCCCCAAGGTCGAGCATCTCGGGGTGTTCATCCGGCTGCTGTCGCGCTCGGCGCTGGGCTCGCCGATCACCCAGTACACCTCGCATTTCCGCGGCCCCCGCAAGGGCACCGAGATGCACATGGTGCTGGTCGATAACGGCCGCTCGGCGCGGCTCGGCCTGGAGGAGTTCTGGACCTCGCTGAAATGCATCCGCTGCGGCGCCTGCATGAACACCTGCCCGGTCTACCGGCGCTCGGGCGGGCTCTCCTATGGAGCGACCTATTCGGGCCCGATCGGGCTGATCATCGACCCGACCTTCAACAAGCGGAAATACTCGACCCTGCCGTTCTCCTCGACCATGAACGGCTCCTGCACCAACGTCTGCCCGGTGAAGATCAACATCCATGAGCAGATCTTTGCGTGGCGCAAGGTGCTGGTCGAAGAGCACCAGATCCCGGCGCTTAAGCAGGGCATGATGAAGGCCGCTGGCGCGGTGCTGTCGCGCCCGGCCGCCTACCGGGCGGCGATCGGCGCCGCGGATTCGGCGCTCAAGGTGCTGCCGCGGTTTGCCGTCTACAATCCGCTCAACACCTGGGGGAAGAAGCGCGAGATGCCCGAGGCGCCGCGCCAGACCTTCCACGCCTGGTACAAGCAGAATCGGATGAAGGACTCCGCCCGATGAGCGCGCGCGACGGTATCCTGGCGGCGCTCAAGGCCAACCGGCCGGCGGGCGATTATCCGTTGCCGAGCGTCCCGACCTTCACGCCGCTGGTCGGCGACGACCTCGTCGAGGAGTTCGGCGAGCGGCTGAAGCGCATGGGCGGCCGCATCGAGGACGGCCGCACCGGCGAGCCCCTGGCGGGTGTCCGCGAGCGGCTGGCCGAGGCCAAGGTCATCGCCTCCGCGGTTCCGGAGATCGACGGTAACCGCGACCTGCGGGCGGTACGCTACCCGCAGGAGGTCGAGGATGTCGACGTGGCGGTGGTGCGGGCCGTGTTCGGCATCGCCGAGACCGGCTCGGTGCTGTTCACGGAAAGGGAGCTGATCGTGAACGCGGTCGCTTATCTGGCCCAGCACCTGATCGTGCTGCTCGACCCCGCCGACATCCTGCCCAACGTGCAGGCGGCCTATAAGCGATCGGAATTCGGCCGCTCGGCCTACGCGGTGCTGCACACCGGACCCTCGGCGACCGCCGATATCGAGGGCGTGCTCATCCACGGGGCACAGGGCGTGCGCTCGCTGACGGTGCTACTGCTGCCGCGCTGACCGGGAACCGCCATCGGGCGCGCCGCTTGCTTGGGCAGCGATCATCTCGTCGCCCGGCAAGGAGATCCGATGCGCTATACCCTCGGTTGCAGCCTGTCCTACAATATTCTCTCGGACACGACCTTCATCTTCAACCTGGAAGTCGCCAAGCTGAAGAGCGTCGAGATCCTCAGCGAGAGCCTGGTGCTCACGCCGAACCTGAAGCGCGATGTCTACACCACGCCGGACCTGCTGAACCGCTATCTCGGCGTCAACGTGCCGATGGGCCAGTTCGCCCTGGAATACAATGCGGAGGTGGATCTCACCGTCCATCGGGCCGACCCGGCAACCATCCAGGAGACGCCGATCGGCGAGCTGCCGTTGGACATCCTGCCGTTCCTGCTGCCGAGCCGGTTCGTCTCCTCCGACCGGCTGACGCCCTTCGCCCAGGCCGAGTTCGGCGCGCTGCCCAAGGGCCATCAGCGCGTGAACCAGATCTGCAACTGGATCCATGACCACATCACCTACAAGCCGGGCACCAGCGATGGCGAGACCACGGCGGACGAGTCGCTGTTGAAACGGGCCGGCGTCTGCCGCGACTTCGCGCATATCGGCACGGCGTTCTGCCGGGCGCTCGGCATCCCGGCCCGGTTCGTCAGCTGCTACGCCCACGGCCTCGTGCCGAGCGACTTCCACGCGGTGTTCGAGGCCTATCTCGACGGGCGCTGGTGGCTGTTCGACGCCACCCGACAGGCTGATCTCGACGGGCTGGTCCGGATCGGCGTCGGCCGCGACGCCGCCGAGATCGCCTTCTCGACGCCCTTCGGCAATATGCAGCCGGTCAACCAGCAGGTCCGGATCCAGCGCACGGACGGGCAGGGTAGCCCGATGCCGCGCACGGTCGACGCGATCTCCACGGAAGTGCCCGCGCCGAATGCCGGCGCGGCCTGACCGGACATTCGCACCGGATCACGGTATCCTGTGATCCTGATCCGGTGATCCTCGGATCCCGCACGGGGTGAAACCGCATGGCCTACCGCCACGTCGTCGGCCCACGCACCCACGTCTTCGCCGACCTGGCCACCCTGATGGCCAAGGCGACGCCGGTCCGCTCGGGCGACCGGCTCGCCGGCATCGCGGCAGAATCCGCCGAGGAGAACGCCGCGGCGCGCTGGTGCCTCGCGGAGGTGCCGCTCGCCGACATCCTGGCCCGGCCGCTGATCCCCTACGAGCAGGACGATGTCACCCGATTGATCCTCGACACGCACGACGCCGGGGCTTTCGAAGAAATCGCCCATCTCACGGTCGGCGATTTCCGCGAGTTCCTGCTGACCGCCACCCCGGATGTGCTCACCCGGATCGCCCCCGGCGTCACGCCGGAGATCGCGGCGGCCGTCTCGAAGATCATGCGCAACCAGGACCTGATCTCGGTGGCGCGCAAGGTCCGCGTTGTCACCCGCTTCCGCAACACGATCGGGCTGCCCGGGACGCTCGCGGTGCGGCTCCAGCCGAACCACCCGACCGACGATCCGAAGGGCATCACCGCGGCGATCCTCGACGGGCTCACGCTGGGCTGCGGCGACGCCGTGATCGGCATCAACCCGGCTTCCGATTCCGTCCAGGCGCTCGGCGACCTGCTGCAGTTGCTCGACGGGGTGATCCAGAAGCACGCGATTCCCACGCAGGCCTGCGTGCTGACCCACGTCACGACCACACTCGCCGCCATAGAACGCGGCCTGCCGGTCGATCTCGTGTTCCAGTCGATCGCCGGCACCGAGAAGGCCAATGCCGGCTTCGGGGTGACGCTCGCTCTGCTCAGAGAAGCCCATGAGGCGGCGCTGGCGCTCAAGCGCGGCCCCATCGGCGATAACTGCATGTATTTCGAGACCGGCCAGGGTTCGGCGCTCTCGGCGGATGCCCATCACGGCATCGACCAGCAGACCCTGGAAGCCCGGGCCTACGCGGTGGCCCGGCCGTTCCGGCCGCTCCTGGTCAATACCGTCGTGGGCTTCATCGGGCCCGAATATCTCTACGACGGCAAGGAGATCATCCGGGCCGGGCTGGAGGACCATTTCTGCGGCAAGCTGATGGGCGTGCCGCTCGGCGTCGACGTCTGCTACACCAACCATGCCGAGGCGGATCAGGACGACATGGACACGTTGCTGACGCTGCTCGGCGCAGCCGGCTGCACCTACATCATGGGCGTCCCGGGGGCGGACGACGTGATGCTGAACTACCAATCCACGTCGTTCCACGATTCTCTTTACTTGCGCGAAGTGCTGGGCCTGAAGCGCGCCCCCGAATTCGAGGCCTGGCTGCACGGCATCGGCCTGACCGACGAATCCGGCGCGCTGCTTCCAGGATCGGGCGCGCCGCTCCTCGCCGCGGCTCCGGACCTTGCCGCATGAACGACCCCCGGGAGATCTGGGCCAGGCTCGCCGGGCTGACCCCGGCCCGGATCGGGCTCGGCCGCGCCGGCAGCGGCCTGCCGACCCGGGAGGTGCTGCGCTTCGGTCTCGACCACGCCCAGGCCCGCGATGCCGTGCACGCGCCGATGAATGCGGCGGCGCTCGCCGGATCCATCGCGGCGCTCGGCTTCGCCACGATTCCGGTCGCCTCACAGGCCCCCGACCGGGCGACCTACCTGCGCCGCCCCGATCTCGGCCGCCGGCTCGACCCGGCGGATATGTCGAAGCTCCAGGCCGCAGCTGAGCCCAGCGACCTCGCCCTGGTGGTTGCCGACGGTCTCTCGGCCCGGGCGGTGCACGAGAACGCGGCGCCGCTGCTGAAGGCGTTCAAGCCCCTGGCGGAGACATCCGGCTGGCGCCTCGCCCCCGTGGTGATCGCGAGCCAGGCCCGTGTGGCGCTCGGCGACGCGATCGGCGAGGCCGTGAAGACCCGGGCGGTGGCGGTGCTGATCGGCGAACGGCCCGGCCTGTCCTCCCCGGACAGCCTCGGCATCTACCTGACCTTCGGGCCGCACATCGGCCGCTTGGATGCGGAGCGCAACTGTATCTCGAACGTGCGTGCCGCCGGCCTCACCCACGAGAAAGCGGCGTTCAAGCTGCACTGGCTGCTCGCCCGTGCGCTGACCCTGGGCTTGAGCGGCGTGATGCTGAAGGACGAGAGCGACCGCGCTTTGGAATCCGGTGTTTCGGCGACGGCCTTGCCGGAGCCGAGCCGCGGCTGATCGGACGGGCTACTTTTACGCTCTGAGCCAAGTGGTTCTCGGGTCGCTGGCGTGAATAGCAGTACCGTGCCCGCGCCTGCGATCTGGAGAGTGTTATCCACATCCGATCGATGAGCCCCGTCATCCCGGGGCCAGCGAGTGGACCTCGGGATCCAGAAACGCTGATCGCTCAAGACCTTGCGTCGTCGGACGCCGCGGATCCCGGGCTCGTCTGTGGCGCCCCGGGATGATGGCGGAGCGTTCCGAGCCGCGGGGCGCCGGCCATACCGCGTGTCTGTGAGCTTCAGACGCCGTGTGGATTCAGCCTAATCCGCCGACTTGGGCGTTCGCTGGATTATCCTTAACTTAGTCTCATGCCGGCAATCGACCCGAAGCGTGGCTGTGGCGGGGTCGCAACACCGTAAAACGATCCCGGGTCTGCCCTGAGACCTGCCCGCAAACGCCGCGATCCCGCCATAGTCCGAGCCCACCTCACCCTCAGCGGTAAACGGCAAGTTCGACAACGATTTACCGTTTCGAAACGAGGATTTCCCGAGCACGCGGACGGCCCTCCCGGCGCATCGCGAACGGCGACGCGCCGCGGTCTCCTGCACCCTCGGGACTGGCGGCGCGAAGGCTTGGTTCGGGTAGATGGACACGCGTTTGAACGACAAGTCGAAGCTGCCCAGCCGTCACGTCACGGAGGGGCCTGACCGGGCTCCGCATCGCTCGTATCTCTACGCGATGGGGCTGACCCGGGAGCAGATCCACCAGCCGCTGGTGGGCGTCGCCTCCTGCTGGAACGAGGCCGCCCCCTGCAACATCTCGCTGATGCGCCAGGCGCAGGCGGTGAAGAAGGGCGTCGCCGCCGCCCACGGTACCCCGCGCGAGTTCTGCACCATCACGGTCACAGACGGCATCGCCATGGGCCATGGCGGCATGCGGGCCTCGCTGCCGTCGCGTGAGGTCATCGCCGACTCGGTTGAGCTGACCATGCGCGGCCACGCCTACGACGCCCTGGTCGGCCTAGCCGGCTGCGACAAGTCTCTGCCCGGCATGATGATGGCGATGGTGCGCCTCAACGTGCCGTCGATCTTCATCTACGGCGGCTCGATCCTGCCCGGCTCGTTCCGCGGCAAGCCCGTGACCGTGCAGGACCTGTTCGAGGCGGTCGGCAAGGTCGCGGTCGGCGACATGAGCCTGGAGGATCTCGACGAGCTGGAGCAGGTCGCCTGCCCGTCGGCCGGCGCCTGCGGTGCGCAGTTCACCGCCAACACCATGGCGACGGTCTCCGAGGCGATCGGCTTGGCGCTGCCTTACTCGGCCGGCGCCCCGGCGCCCTACGAGATCCGGGACAAGTTCTGCGCCACCGCCGGCGAGAAGGTGATGGAGCTGCTGGCCAAGCAGATCCGCCCGCGGGACATCGTCACCCGCAAGGCCCTGGAGAACGCCGCGACCGTGGTGGCGGCCTCTGGCGGCTCGACCAATGCGGCCCTGCACCTGCCGGCGATCGCGCATGAATGCGGCATCGAGTTCACGCTGTTCGACGTGGCCGAGATCTTCCGGCGCACCCCCTACATCGCCGACCTGAAGCCCGGCGGACGCTACGTCGCCAAGGACATGTTCGAGGTCGGCGGCATCCCGCTGCTGATGAAGACGCTACTCGATCACGGCTTCATGCACGGCGACTGCCTGACGGTCACCGGCCGGACCATCGCGGAGAACATGGACCGGGTCACCTGGAACCCGGATCAGGACGTGGTCTACCCGGCCAACAAGCCGATCACGCCCACCGGCGGCGTCGTCGGCCTCAAGGGCAACCTCGCCCCCGAGGGCGCGATCGTGAAGGTCGCTGGCATGCCGGCTGAGAAGCAGGTCTTCACCGGCCCGGCGCGGGTGTTCGACGGCGAAGAGGCGTGCTTCGAGGCGGTGCAGTCGCGGACCTACAAGGAAGGCGACGTCCTCGTGATCCGCTACGAGGGTCCGCGCGGCGGCCCCGGCATGCGAGAGATGCTGTCCACCACCGCGGCCCTCTACGGCCAGGGCATGGGCGACAAGGTCGCGCTGATCACCGACGGGCGCTTCTCGGGCGCCACCCGTGGCTTCTGCGTCGGCCATGTCGGCCCCGAGGCGGCGGTCGGCGGCCCGATCGGCCTGATCCGGGACGGCGACATCATCACCCTGGACGCGATCCAGGGGACGCTCAGCGTCGCCCTGTCGGACGGGGAGCTGGCCGAGCGCCGCAAGGCCTGGGCGCCGCGGACGAACTCCGCGACCTCGGGCTACCTGTGGAAATACGCGCAGGGCGTCGGCCCCGCACTGTACGGCGCCGTGACCCATCCGGGCGGCGCCAAGGAGACGGAGAGCTATGCGGACGTCTAGGACTGACCTCAGCCGGCGCAGGGCGCCGGCCGGGGCCGATCCCGGTCGGTCCCGCTTCCTCAGCCTGATCGCGGCCGCAGCCGGGGTCCTGATCCTGCTCGCCCTGCCGACCGACGCGCCGCGGGCGCTCGATGCCAGCGTGCGCGCGCCGGTCCAGGTGCCGGTGGCGGATAAGAGCTACCGCTCGGCCAAGGACGCGCTCCGGGCCGGCGTGCGCGAGTACAATGCCGGCGACAAGCAGGGTGCCGCCCGCGCCCTCGAATATGCCGCCGGGCAGGGCCATGCCCTCGCCTTGTGGAAGCTCGGCCGAATGTACGCCGAGGGCGACGGCGTGCCCCACGACGATCTGAAGGCGTTCGAGTTCTTCTCCCGGATCGCCGATGCCAGCACCGACGATGGCCCGGATCCGCAGAACTCGGCGGTCACCGGCAGCGCGTTCACGGCGCTGGGGACCTACTTCCTGGAGGGGATCAAGGGCACCTATGTGCGCCCGAATCCCGAGCGCGCCTACGACATGTTCAACTACGCGGCGTCGTATTACGGCGAGCCCAACGCCCAGTACAATCTCGCCCGGCTCTACCTCGACGGCACCGGTGTCGAGGCCGATCCCCGGCAGGCGGCGCGGTGGTTCAACCTAGCGGCCGAGAAGGGCCATCACCCGGCGCAGGCGCTGCTCGGCGACATGCTGATCAACGGTTTGGGCGGCGTGCCGGTCCAGCGCGTGAAGGGCCTGATGTGGCTGTCGCTCGCCCGCGAGGGCGCAGAGGGCCGCAAGGACGACTGGATCGTGGCGCTCTACGAGAAGAACTGGGCGGCGGCCAACGAGGACGACCGGACCGAGGCCCAGAGCCAGCTCCAGACCGTCGGCTCGATCCGGCGGCGGCACTGAAGCCGCCGCCGGTCGGGCTCAGCCCTTCTTGGCGTCCTGCGCGGTCTTGAATGACGGGCGCGCCAGCGTCTCGGCGATGTAGGCTGCGAGCTTGGGCCAGCGTCCGGCATCGATCTGCGCGTCGGCCAGATGGAAATTGTAGAAGCCCGTGGCGACCGAGATGTCGGCAATGCTGAACGCGTCGCCGACCAGATAGGGGCCGGAGATCTCCCGCTCGAGGCAGTCGAACAGCGGCGGCAGATCGTCGTTCAGCGCCTTCGCGACCGCGGCGTCGTCCGTGGGCTTGCCCATCATGTTGGGCTTCAGGATCCGCTCGACGAACGGCACCACGAGCTTGGCGAAGAGCTCCGTGTCGCCGAACTTATCGAACCACACCGCGCGGCCCAGGGCCTGCGGGTCGGACGGGACCAGAACCGGCGTCGGATGCTTGCGCTCCAGGTACCAGAGGATCGCCGAGGAATCCGCGAGCTTGAAGCCGCCATCCTCGATGGCCGGGATCTTCCCGAGCGGGCTTGCGGCCTGGAAATCCGCGTCGGGCGCGTGGAACATCACCGGCCTGTGCTCATAAGGCACGCTCTTCTCGGCGAGCGAGACCAGGACTTTGCGGACGTAGGGCGAGTAGCCGGTACCGTAGACGATCATCACATTTCCATCGGGGAGGGGACCGGCGGATGTCGATCCGTCGGTCCATGGGGATGAAGATAGGGCCGATCGGCCTCCTGCCGACCGGGCCGTGCGCACCTTTCGTGGAAAAGGCCGCGTCGCCTCACCAGGCCGGGGCCGCGATTGCCGTGACGAAGGCGGGTCGGTCGAGGGTCAGGGCTACCCAGCCGGCGAGCTTCGGCCAGCGCGCCGCATCGACCTCGACCTGCGCGAGCCGGAGGTTGTGAAACGGCGCCGCGACCGCGATGTCGCCGATCCCGAAGGCGCCGCTCACCAGGAACGGGCCGGAGATCTGGGATTCGAGATAGTCGAACAGCGGCGCCAGATGTGTGTCGAGCGCCTGCTGCGCCAGGGCGTCGTCGCCCGGCACCTTGAACAGCCGCGGCTTCAGGAACCGCTCCAGGAACACGACGGAGAGCTTTCGATCGAGCTCGACCTCGCCGAACTTGTCGAACCAGCGGGCGCGGGCAGCGCCCTGAGCGTCGGCCGGGATCAGCGCCGGCTGCGGCGACAGGTGCTCGACGTAGTCGAGGATCGCGCTGGAATCAGCCAGCCGGAAGCCGTCATGGTCGATCGCCGGGATCTTGCCCATGGCGCTCGCAGCCCGGAATTCGGCATCCTCTGCCTGCGGCGCCACCGGTCGGTGCTCGTAACGGATGCCCTTCTCGTTCAAGGCCACAAGGACCTTGCGCACGACGGGCGAGATGCTGCTGCCGTAGACGATCATGATCGAAACCCATGGAAAGGCGGCGCCTTTCTAGGGCTGTGACTGGCTGCGTTGCAATCGCAGCTTTCCTGAGTCTTCGTCTCAACCTGAGCGTTCGCGGAAAACCGAAAATTTATACGGCTTTCGTCGATTTCGTCTTCTCGAACCGCTTGAGCAAACGGTCCCGTTTCAATCGCGACAGGCGGTCGATCCAGAAGATCCCGTCGAGTTGATCGATCTCGTGCTGGATGACTGCGGCCGGAAAGCCGTCCGCTTCCTCCTCGTGAATCGATCCGTCGAGATCGCGATAACCGAAGCGAAGGCGAGCGGGCCGCGTGATCCGCTCGCGCACGCCCGGCATGCTGACGCTGCCCTCGTCATGCATAGCCGTATCCGGCGACGCCCAGAGGATTTCCGGGTTCACGTAGACGCGCAGGTCCTCATCCGGCGACAGCCTGATCACCACGACGCGCTCCGGAACGCCGATATGCGGAGCCGTCAGGCCAATGGCGCTCACGGCCAGAAGCGTGTCCCGCACATCCTCGGCCAGGCTTTTCAGGCTGGGCCCGAAATCGTCGACCGGGCTGGCCGGTCGGGACAGGCGGGAATCGGGAAACCGGATGAGGGGGCGGGCCGGCATGTCGGGTCAGTCCACCTGTGTGGGTGCGGGACGCCCCTGTCCTCCACCGGAGCCGCGGGGCGCAGTCAACTGGTTTGGCAGATGCAGCTGGATCGCCGGGCGCTTTTGCGGGCAACTGAACGGCCGCCCGAGCTTTGGAGGCTCGAACACGCCGAGGTGCCCATGCTTTACGAACTCGCCACGCTCTCCTGCCCGCTGCTTGCCCTCGGGCGGGCATCCGAGGGCGTCCATGCCTGGATGGATGACACCGAGGCCAAGGGACAGCTCCTGGGCTGCTGGCGAACGGAGTTCGGAGCGCTGGGGCGGCTCATCGTGCTGCGGGGATTCGCGGCGCCGGAAGACATGACCGCCGAGCGCCGACGCGCCCTGCTCAGTGCCAACCCGTTCAATGCGGGGACCGTGGTGACGGCGCTGGAGATGGACAGCTACGCGCCGTTCCCGTTCCTGCCACCGATCAGGACCGGGGATCGCGGCGGGCTGTACGAGCTCCGGACCTACCGCCTCAAGCCCGGCGGCCTCGCGCCGACGCTGGCGGCGTGGGAGGCGGCCATCGCGCCGGCTCAGGCCTACACCGCGCATCTCGTCGTGAACCTGTACGCCCTCGATGGGCCGCCGCGGATCACGCATATCTGGGCCTTCGACAGCCTGCAGCAGCGGGCCGACTTGCGCGCTCAGGCTACCGGCGCCGGCCTCTGGCCGCCGAAGGGCGGCCCCGACCAGATCGCAGACGCGACCTCGATGATCGCGCTACCGCAGGGTGCGTCGCCGTTGCGGTGAATTCACGCTCAGCCGCTGCTGGATGCGCCTATCGCCCATTTATACGGGAGAGAAGCGAACGACCCGGGGTGAAGCGCGAGCCCCCTCTCCCGCACGAGAGAAGGGGCGTGTCGCGGCCTGCATACTAAAATCCAATCGCGCGCCGGATCTATCGCGTGCTCGAAGCCTGAACGCCCCTCCCGCAGCCGCGCGCTACCCGGTTGTCAGCTCCACCGTCACCGGCACATGGTCGGACGGCTTGTCGAGGCCGCGCAGGTGCTTCTGCACGGCGGCCGAGACCAGGCGGTCGGCGGCGGGCGGTGAGAGCAGCAGGTGATCGATGCGGATGCCGGCATTCCGCTGCCAGCAGCCCGCCTGATAATCCCAGAAGGTGTAGAGCCCGTCGCGCGGATCGCAGGCACGCAGGCCGTCGGTGTATCCCTCGGCCAGGATGGCCCGGAACGCCGCCCGGGTCCCGAGCAGAAACAGCGCGTCGGAGCGCCACGCCTCTGGATCGGCCGCGTCGGCGGGGTCGGGGATGACGTTGAAGTCGCCAGCCAGAACCACGGCCTTCTCGTCCTCCATCAGGACGCGTGCGTGGATCCGCAGTCGTTCCATGAAGGCGAGCTTGTAGGGGTATTTCGGGCTGTCCACCGGATTGCCGTTCGGCAGGTAGATCGAGGCGACCCGCACCGGCTTGGTGTCGGAACCGGAGACCAGCGCCTCGATGTAGCGAGACTGTTCGTCGGATTCGTCGCCCGGCAGGCCGCGACGGATCTCGGACATGGCCAGCGGCGCGCGCACCAGCAGGGCGACGCCGTTATAGGCCTTCTGCCCGAGCGTCTCGACCGCGTAGCCGGCGCCCTCGATCTCGGCGCGCGGGAACGCCTCGTCCTGGCATTTCAGCTCCTGCAGGCAGACCACGTCGGGCTTTGCCTCGTCGAGAAACCCCAGCAGATGCGGCAGCCGCTGCTTGATGGAGTTGACGTTCCAGGTCGTGATCCGCATCGCCTCGCTTCCGGTCGCCACCTGGCCGTCATCCGCGCTTCGCGGCGCGCTGACAAGGCCACGACTGCGCAAGATTGGGGAGGTATAGGCACCGGAATGACGATGGGGTGGTTCGAGCCGGTCATGGCTTATTGCGAGCGGACCGGGCCGGATTTCTGGGCCGAACCGCTCAACGCGGCGTCGAACGTCGCCTTCCTGGCGGCGGCGGCGGCGTCCGCGCGCTGCGCCCGCGCGGCCGATCCGCCGGACCGCGCCTGCCTTGGGCTCGCGGGGCTGATCGCCGTGGTCGGGATCGGCTCGTTCTTGTTCCACACGCTGGCGGTGACCTGGGCGATGTATGCCGACGTCATCCCGATCACGCTGTTCATCGTCGCCTACCTGGCTCTGGCGCTCCACCGGTTCCTGAAACTCCCGCGCCTGCGGGTCGAGGCGGCGACCGCCGGCTTCGTGCTGTTCAGCTTCACGCTGGTGCCGACCCTCGACGGGCTGACCGGGTCCGACGTCTCCGCCCTCACCAACGGCTCGATCGATTACCTGCCGGCGGTGCTGGCGCTGTTCACCGTGGCGGCGCTCGACCGCCCGGACACGCGGTTCGTCGGGACCGGCCGGCGGCTCCTGGTCGTGGGCGTGCTGTTCCTGATCTCGCTCACCGCGCGCACCATCGACCGGACGGCCTGCGCAGTGCTGCCGACCGGGACGCACGCGCTCTGGCACCTGCTCAACGCCCTGGTGCTCTACGCCCTGGTGGCGACCGCAGTTCGGCACCGCACCGTCCTGGGCTGACCAGGCCGGCGTTTTCTTGCGGGCGAGCCGGAATTCTTGCAGAGATGCGGCGCATCGGAGGCCCGGTCTCCAGCGGGCGCCCGGCACGGAAGGAATCATGACAGTGAGCTACCGCATCGGCGTCGCCGGCCTCGGCACCGTCGGCGCGTCCGTCGTCCGGATGATCGCCCGCCGCCGTGACACCCTCACCGCTTCCGGCCTCGACATCCGCGTCGCCGCCGTGTCGTCCCGCGACCGGAACCGCGACCGCGGGCTCGATCTCGCCGGCATGACGTGGTTCGACGATCCGGTGGCGCTCGCGCGCTCGGGCGAGGTGGATTGCGTGGTCGAGCTGATCGGCGGCGCCGAGGGGCCGGCCAAGGCCGTGGTCGAGGCGGCGCTCCAGGCCGGCAAGACGGTGGTGACCGCCAACAAGGCCCTGCTCGCCCGCCACGGCGCGGCGCTTGCCGCCCTCGCCGAGGCGAACGGCGTCGCGCTCGCCTATGAGGCGGCGGTGGCCGGCGGCATCCCGGTGATCAAGACCCTGCGCGAGGGCCTGCCCGGCAACGCCGTCGCCCGCGTCTACGGGATCCTCAATGGAACCTGCAATTACATCCTCAGCCGGATGGAGCGCGAGGGCCTGACCTTCGAGGCCTGCCTCAAGGATGCGCAGGCCCTAGGCTATGCCGAGGCGGACCCGACCTTCGACGTCGAGGGCTTCGACACCGCGCACAAGCTCGCAATCCTGACGAGCCTCGCCTACGGCACCGCCATCGACGCCGACGGCGTCTCGGTGGAGGGCATCTCCCGGGTCCAGCCCCTCGACCTGCGCATGGCCGACGAACTCGGCTACCGGATCAAGCTGCTCGGCGTCGCCCAGGCCTCGGAGGCCGGGATCGAGCAACGCGTCCACCCGACCATGGTGCCGAAATCCTCGGCTATCGCCCAGGTGATGGGCGTGACCAACGCGGTGACGATCGACGCGGACGCGGTCGGCGAGCTGACCCTGATCGGCCCGGGTGCCGGCGGCGAGGCGACCGCTTCGGCGGTGGTGGCCGACATCGCCGACGTCGCTCGCGGCATCGTGCGCCCGACCTTCGGGGTGCCGGCCGCCGCGATGCGCGCCAGCGAGCGTGTGGAAATGCAGCGCCACGAGGGCGGCTATTACATCCGCCTGACCGTGCATGATCGCCCCGGCGTCGCCGCGGGCGTCGCCCAGCGGATGGCCGAGCGCGAGATTTCCCTGGAGAGCATCCTGCAGCGCCGCACGGAGGGGGCCGGGGCCGATCCGCGCGGGCGGTCCGGCCGGCCGGTACCACTAGTGCTGATCACCTACGCGGCCACCGAGGGCAGCATCCGCGCGGCCCTCGACGCGATCGGTGCTGACGGGTTGCTCGCCGAGCCACCCCAGGTGATCCGTATCGAGCGTGAATAAGAATGCAAGCCCCGCGCGTTGCGCCTGACGCCTGATGCAAGATAAGTGATACTCTTGCGGCGCGCGTAGGCCGACAGGCGTCGGTCGACGACGATCCCACCGGGATCCGACCTCAAGATCGGGCCCGGACACAGGCAGGAAACGATGGCCGTGGCCCTCAAGTCCGAACCGCGCGGGGTTCCGCGCACGCTCGCCCTCGAGCTCGCCCGCGTGACGGAGCGCGCCGCCATCGCGGCGGCACGGCTGCGCGGCAAGGGCGACGAGAAGGCCGCCGACCAGGCGGCGGTCGATGCGATGCGCGACGAGCTCAACGGCCTTCCGATCCGCGGCACCGTGGTGATCGGGGAGGGCGAGCGCGACCAGGCGCCGATGCTGTTCATCGGCGAGCAGCTCGGGCGCGGCGAGGGGCCCGAGGTCGACATCGCGGTCGATCCTCTCGAGGGCACGACCCTCTGCGCCAAGGACATGCCGGGCGCGATCGCCGTGATGGCCATGGCCGAGCGCGGCTCGCTGCTGGCCGCACCCGACGTCTACATGCAGAAGATCGCGATCGGCCCCGGCTACCCGGCAGGCCTGGTCGATCTCGACGCGAGCCCAGCCGACAACATCGCGGCGCTCGCCCGGGCCAAGGGCGTCGAGCCCGACCAAATCACGGCGCTGATCCTCGACCGGCCGCGCCATGCCGGCCTGATCGCCGAGGTGCGGGCGGCCGGCTCCGCGGTGCGGCTGATCTCGGACGGCGACATCGCCGGGATCATTTTCACGGCGAGCCCCGCCGAGACCGGCATCGACATCTATCTCGGTACCGGCGCCGCGCCCGAGGGGGTGCTGGCCGCCGCCGCCATGCGGTGCATCGGCGGCCAGATGCAGGGACGGCTGATTCTCGACACGCCGGAGCGCCGCCGGCGCGCCGCCGAGATGGGCATTGAGGATCTGAACCGGAAATACGATCTGGTCGATCTCGCCAGCGGTGACGTGATCGTGGCCGCCACCGGCGTCACCGATGGCGCGCTGCTGCGCGGCGTCCGGTTCCGGCCCGACCGGATCCAGACCGAGACGGTGGTCTATCGCTCGGAGGCCGGCACGGTCCGGCGGATCCTGGGGGAGCACCGCCGCGGCCTGAGCTGACGGCGCCCCCGAGTCATGAACGGGATCAGTTCAGGACGACGACCTTCGAGCCGACATTGACTCGGCTGAACAGGTCGATCGCGTCCTGGTTGATCATCCGGATGCAGCCCGAAGATACGCTCTTGCCGATCGAGAACGGCTCGAGGGTGCCGTGGATGCGGAACAGCGTGTCCTTGTTGCCCTGCCAGAGATACATGGCGCGGGCGCCCAGCGGGTTCCGCAGGCCGCCGGCGACGCCCAGGCCGCTCTGCAGCTTGTCGACCTCGCTGGCGAGCCTGGGGCTGCGGGCAATCATTTCCTTAGGCGGGTACCAGTCCGGCCAAGCCTGTTTCGAGTTCACCGTCGCGGTGCCGGACCAGGAAAAACCCTGCTTGCCGACGCCGACGCCGTAGCGGCGCGCGCGCCCGCCCGGCTCAACCAGGGTGAGCTGGTGGGCGCGCGGGTCGACGATGATCGTGCCCGGCTCGTAGGGCCCGTTATAGGCGATCTCCTGCCGGAGGAAGGCCGGGTTCATCTTCTTGTAATTGAAGGCCTGGATCGGGAACACGTCGTCAGTGATGGGCCCATAGGCCTTGGCGTAGTCGATCGGCCCGTCATCGGGGGCCCGCAGGACGGCCTTGGCCTTGGCGGCCTCGATCGGCGAGAGGCCCTCGGCCGGAGGCGCTCCAGCCTGGCGGCGCTGCACCGTCGGATCCCCGTCCTCCGGGGCGTAGACCGGGGCCGATTGCAGCGCCGGAGCGGCCTGCGGCGCGGGGCGGATCACTGGCGCCCGGCCAGTATAGGGCAGGTAGCGGTCGCCGCGCCGCACGTAGAGCGCGCCGTTCTGATCCTGGTAGAGCTGGCCGTCGTCGCCGAACCCATCGATGCCGGACTCGGCGACCGGGCCGCGGCCCTGGGCGTGCGCTGCCGAGGCGAGCGCGAGGACGGTAAAGCCGGCCAGGAACAGGCGGCGGATCGGGGCGGACATGGCTCGGTTTTCCCTGGATGGCGCGGCGTCACCGAAATCGTGCGGCGGCGCGCGATCGAGCCGGCCGACACGAATACAAGGCCACGCTCATTCCAGGCCTTAGCAAGGATCGCGCGGCATCGCCAAGTTGCGGAAGTCCCCTATGACCGTCGTCCGATGTCTCGGCTGGTACTTCTCTTCACCTGTGTTGCGTTCCTGCCTCTACCGATTGCACCCCCGTTCACCCTGCCGCAGGAACGGACGGGACGGCGCCTGGTCCGGAGCGGTTCGGGCTTGCTTCGTCCCTCAACGCAAGGTTGATGGCCACGGCCGGCATCTCCGCCGCGCGAGGGATCTCGGTCGTGCGTGCGAACATCCTGTGGGGCGCGGCGATCCTGGCCACCGCCCTGGTTCTCGGGCCGAGCGCCGAGGCGCGCCGCGCGGCCACGGCCGAGCCGCCGAAAGCCGCTGCGCCGGCCGGGACCTGGACCGCGGGAACCCAGCCCGAGCGCGACTGCGGCCGCGCCCGCCGCAAGTTCTGGGTGCCGCAGGAAGGCTGGATCGTCCGCACCGTCGTGTCATGCCGGTGATCGGGACGCCTTCAGGTCGCGCCCGATTCCCAAGCAGTGCTGCCTCGATCAAGGGCAATCCTGCTGCCGCGCGAGATCAGGTTTGACGGCAGGCTGCGCCGTGTCGCCAAGGTGAGGGGCTTGGCGAGACTATGCTTGGTCATCCCGCTTGCCACCTTTTGCTAAGGTGCCGGCGCGAAGCGACGCGGTTGCGAGAGCCCTCCTTCGAAGCCTCCGCCGCGTTACGGCGCCTCAGGATAGGTGAGGGCGCGGGATATGCGCGGCGCTGGCCGCCCGCCGAGTCACTGCGAATGCAGCGAAGCATCTCTAAGCAGCACGCGCGCTCAGAACGTTCCGCATCGCTGGGTTGCTTCGCTGCGCTCGCAATGACGGGTGAGGCGATTGAAGGCCGTGCTGGGGGGCGCCTCCGATCCTTCGGAGCTGGCACGCATGCTGCATTGCGGTTCAGGCCGCGCCTGCTGCGGCGGTGGAGCAACGGCGCTCTCAAACAGCGGACGGTGTGAGTCCGGATCCCCGGCATGAGCGACCGCGTGGCGGTTCGCCTCTCATAAGACGAGCACCTGCTATGGCCAGCTTCAAGACGGCGATGAAGTCGGGTCACCCCGCGACGCTGTTCGCGGCGTTCCTCTACTTCGATTTCTGCTTCGCGATCTGGGTTCTGAACGGCGCCATGGGCCCGTTCATCACCGAGACCTACAAGCTCACCCCGGCCCAGACCGGGTTCATGATCTCGCTGCCGATCCTCGCCGGGGCGCTGATGCGCTTCCCGCTCGGGATCCTGGCCCAGTATATCGGCCGCAAGAACGCTGCAATCACGGAGATGACCGTGATCATGATGGCGATGGCCTACGGATACTTCGTGGTCTCGTCCTACAACGACGTGCTCGCCATGGGCGTGCTGCTCGGCATCGCCGGGGCGTCCTTCGGGGTGGCTTTGTCGCTCGGCTCGGGCTGGTTTCCGCCGGAGCACAAGGGGCTGGCGATGGGCATCGCCGGCGCCGGCAATTCCGGCACTGTGCTGGCCGTGCTGTTCGCCCCGCCCCTGGCCCAGGCCTATGGCTGGCAGACCACCTACGCTTTCGCTGGCGTGGTGATGCTGATCCCGCTCGCGGTTATGATCGTGTTCGCCAAGGAGCCGCCGGACAACGCCCACCAGTCGTTCAAGGAGCACGTCTCCTGCCTGTTCACCAAGGACGGCTGGGCGTTCTCGCTGATCTACGTGATCACCTTCGGCGGTTTCGTCGGCCTGTCGAACTTCCTGCCGACCTTCTTCTACGAGCAATTCTCCGTGACGAAGGTCGAGGCCGGGCGGCTGACCATGCTGGCCGCCTTCATGGGCTCGGGCATCCGGATCGTCGGCGGCTACTACGCCGACCGGATGGGCGGGATCGCGGTCCTGTCGGTGGTGCTGCTCGCGGCCATCGCCACCTTCCTGTCGCTGATGGCCACGCCCTCGCTCGCCGTGACCACGCTGCTGTTCATGTTGTGCTTCGCGGCCCTCGGCGCCGGCAACGGTGCCCTGTTCCAGCTCGTGCCCCTGCGCTGGCCGACCAACACCGCGGTCGCCGGCTCGATGATCGGCGAGGTCGGGGCTCTCGGCGGTGCGATCCTGCCCAACGTCATGGGCCTGTCGAAGCAGTATACCGGCTCGTTCTCGCTCGGCTTCATCGGCTACGCGGTGTTCACCGCCGCGGTGCTCGGCTGCCTGATGCTCTGGCAGCGCAAATGGGTGGGTAGCTGGGTCGGCCCCCGCGGCAAGGCGCTGGGCACCGAGACGGAGACCGGGCAACTGCAGCCGGCGACGGTCTGAAGATACCCCCCGTCACGGAGCCGGGTCCGCCTGAGCGGCGGGCTGGCTCTAAGACGGGCGATCGTTGCCCTCACAAGACCGGATATCCCATCCTCCTCCGCATCCCGAGGCGACGGAGCGTGCGGAGGCCTCGACAGGTGACCTCCAGCCCGCCGCGCGATCCATGGCGGGCTCCTTCGAGGCGGCTGCGCCGCACCTGAGGATGAGGCAGGTTGGGAGATCCACCGGTCTCGACAACTTCCGGCACGCCAGCGGATGGCCGTTCCGGCCGAACCGAACCGCCACCCGCAAAGGGTTGGCTTTCATCGCAACGGGAGCCCCGCGGCTCCCGTTTTGCGTTTCCGCCGACAGATTGAATTCGTGCCCACCCCCCTCGACGCACGGTTGCCTTCCGGTGCAAGAGGCGTTTGAATAACGAATACCAAAGAGCGTCCGTCCCCGTGACGAGGCGCCGGGCGACCGGAAAACGCGGCGCCGTCAGAGCGGAGGAACCGTCGATGCTCAAGCGCATGAGCGCCACCAATGGCGTGCTCGGCCTGCTCTGCGTGATGTATTTCATCACCTATCTGGACCGGGTGAACATCGCGACCGCCGGCGCCGAGATAATCCGCGAATTCGGCATGTCGAAGACCGATTTCGGTCTGATCCTCTCGGCCTTCGCCTATCCCTACGCGATCTTCCAGGTCATCGGCGGCTCGGTCGGCGACAAGTTCGGCGCCCGGCGCACGCTCCTCGTCTGCGGCATGATCTGGGCCTCGGCCACGATCCTGACCGGCCTGGTCGGCGGGCTGATCAGCCTGTTCCTGGCGCGGGTGCTGCTCGGCTTCGGTGAGGGCGCGACCTTCCCGACCGCCACCCGGGCGATGCAGAATTGGACCGCGCCGGGCAAGCGCGGCTTCGCCCAGGGCATCACTCACGCCTTCGCCCGGCTCGGCAACGCGGTGGCGCCGCCGATCGTGGCCTTCCTGATGTACCATTTCGGCTGGCGCACCAGCTTCGTGATCCTGGGCGGGGTCAGCTTCGTCTGGGTCGCGATCTGGTACCTGTATTTCCGCGATGACCCGTCCGATCACCCGACCATCACGGCCAAGGAGCTCGAGGCCCTGCCGCCGCCCAAGAAGGTCGGGGCCAAGCAATCGGTGCCGTGGGGCGCGCTCACCCGGCGCATGCTGCCGGTGACGATCACATATTTCTGCTACGGCTGGACCCTGTGGCTGTTCCTCGGATGGCTGCCGAGCTTCTTCAAGGAGAATTACGGCCTCGACCTCAAGAACTCGGCCCTGTTCGCCTCCGGGGTCTTCTTTGCCGGCGTTGTCGGCGATACGGTCGGCGGCATGCTGAGCGACACGATCCTCCATCGCACCGGCAACGTGAAGCTCGCGCGCCTGTCGGTGATCGTTGTGGGCTTCCTCGGCGCGGCCGCGAGCCTGGCCGGGGTGTTCCTCACCCGCGACCTGACCCTGGTGGCTTTGCTGCTTTCCTCCGGCTTCTTCTTCGCCGAGCTGGTGATCGGGCCGATCTGGTCGGTGCCGATGGACATCGCGCCGAAATATGCCGGCACCGCCAGCGGGCTGATGAATACCGGCTCGGCGGTGGCGGCGATCGTCTCGCCGATCGTGTTCGGGCTGATCGTCGACCTGACCGGCAGCTGGACCTTGCCCTTCGTCGGCTCGGTCGGGCTCTGCCTGCTCGGCGCCGCCCTGGCCTTCACGATGCATCCAGAGCGCGAATTCGTGGACCCCGTCACCGGGCCGGTCGGCCCGGTGGCGACCGTGCCGGCCGGGGAGTAGCGCCGCGATGGCGGAACAGACGGGACGTTCGGGGCCGCTCGCCGGCATGCGGGTGATCGAGCTGGCCCACATCATGGCCGGCCCGGTCTGCGGGTTGATGCTCGCCGACATGGGCGCGGAGGTGATCAAGGTCGAGAAGATGGAGGGCGACGACACCCGTCGCACCGTCCCGCCGGCGCTCGAGGGCGAGAGCGCCGCCTACATGATGATGAACCGCGGCAAGCGCGGCCTCAGCCTCGACCTCAAGAACCCGGACGGCGTCGCGGTGCTGCGCCGCTTGCTCGCTAACGCCGATGCGCTCATCGAGAACTACCGTGGCGGCACCATGGAGCGGCTCGGCATCGGCTACGAGACCCTGCGGCAGGAATTCCCGGCGCTGGTCTATTGCTCGCTTTCGGGCTTCGGCCGCACCGGTCCCTATGCCGACCGCGCCGGGTTCGACCTCGTCGCGCAGGGCATGAGCGGGCTCATGTCGGTGACCGGGGAGGGGCCCGGCCGGCCGCCGATGAAATGCGGGCCGCCCGTGACCGACATCACCGCCGGGATCCTGGCCGCCATGGGCGTGCTCGCGGCCTATGCACACCGGCTCCGGACCGGCCAGGGCCAGGCGGTCGATACCTCGCTGTTCGAGGCCGGGATCACCCACACTTACTGGCAATCGGCCATCGCCATGGCGACCGGGATCGCCCCGGGGCCGATGGGCTCGGCCCATCCGCTGAACGCCCCCTACGAGGCGTTCGAGACCGCCGATGGCTGGATCACCATCGGGGCGGCCAATCAGACCAACTGGCTGCGGCTGCTCAAGGCGATCGGCTCGGAGGTGCTCGCCGAGGATCCGCGCTTCGCGCTCAACCGCGACCGCATGGCCAACCGCCACGACCTCGCCGCGACCCTGGCGCCGATCTTCAGGGCGGAGACGTCCGAGGCCTGGCTCGCCCGCCTCGAGGCCGGCGGCGTCCCGGCGGGGCCGGTGCTCGACGTCAACGCCATGCACCGGGATCCGCAGACGCTCGCCCGCGAGATGGTGGTGGAGGTCGAGCACAGCCGGGTCGGCCGGATGAAGACGCTGGGCCTGCCGGTAAAGTTCTCGGACACGCCCGGCCGGGTCCACGGCCCGGCGCCGTTGCTCGGCGAGCATTCCCGGGCGATCCTGGCGGAAGCCGGCTACACCGCCTTCGAGATCGACGGCCTGATCGACCGGGGCGTGGTCCGCGAGACCGTGGCCTGAACCCCAGAGGACCTGCGATGAGTGCCACGCCCGCCACCGACGAGTTGCTGTTCACCACCGACGAGGCCGGGATCGCCCGGATCGTCCTCAACCGGCCGCAGGCCCGCAACGCGCTCACCTTCGCGATGTACCAGGGGCTGATCACCTGCTGTGAGGCGATCGCCGCCGACCCGGCCGTGAAGGCGTTGATCATCACCGGTGCCGGCGACAAGGCTTTTGCGGCCGGCACCGACATCGCCCAGTTCCGCGGCTTCGCGACTGCCGAGGACGCGCTGGGCTACGAGCGCTTTATGGACCGGGTGCTCGGCGCCCTGGAACGGCTGCGGGTGCCGACCATCGCGGCGATCGCGGGTGCCTGCACGGGTGGCGGCGCGGCCATCGCGGCGGCCTGCGACCTGCGGGTCGCGACCCGGGACGCCCGGTTCGGCTTCCCCATCGCCCGGACGCTCGGCAATTGCCTGAGCCAGGGCAATCTCAAGCGGCTCTCCGGGCTGATCGGCCCGGCTCGGGTCAAGGATATCATCTTCACCGCCCGCCTCGTCGGCGCCGAGGAAGCGCTGGCCATCGGCCTCGTCGGCGAGGTCGTGGACGACCGCGCGGCGCTGACCGTCCGGGTCGACGCCCTGGCGCAACTCCTGGCCGGCCACGCGCCGCTGACCATGCAGGCCACCAAGGAAGGCTTGCGCCGCCTCGCCGAGGAGGAGCCGACCGCCGACGGCGCCCCGCATCCCGGCGATGACCTGATCCTGATGTGCTACATGAGCCAGGATTTCCGTGAGGGCATGGAGGCGTTCCTGGGCAAGCGCCCCCCGGCCTGGAGCGGGCGCTAGGAGCCGCGGCTCACCCCGGCTCCTGGCAGACATCGACCCACGCGGCTCCGGTCAGCGTTGCCATACGGTCCGGTGCGATGCGGACCGCGCTGTGGGTGCTGCCGGCGGCGGGGACGACCTCGTCGAAGGCCTTCAGCGACACGTCGCAATAGACCGGCAGCGGCGCAATCAGCCCGAACGGGCAGACCCCGCCGACCGGGTGGCCTGTGAGCGCCTCGACTTCGGCGAGGTCGAGCATCCGGACCTTGCCCCCGAACACGGCCTTGGCCTTCCTGTTGTCGAGCCGCGCGTCGCCCCGGGTGATCACGAGGGCGACCTGGTCGCCGATCCGGATCGACAGCGTCTTGGCGATCTGCGCGGGGGCGACGCCGTGGCCGGCGGCGGCCTCGGCCACGGTGGCGGTGCTGGTGGTCAGCTCGATCACCGCGATGTCGGGCGCCATCTCGGCGAAGAACGCCCGGACGGATTCGAGGCTCATGCAAGTGTCCTTGAAATAGAGTCGGCCCCAGCGGCGACGCGCCAGATCAGCCACGCGTTATGGCAAAGCTTGCGCCGTCCGCCAGGGCCGTTCGAAAGGATTGCGACAGAACAGGCCCGCCGCGGAGAGGACACTATCTTTTGCGGTCGTTCGGGCGCAGGCTCGCCGCATTACCGGAATGGCGGCATCACGCTCCGGTGATTGCGGATCGTAGGTCCCCGCCTGTGACGGGCGGCCGTACGGGTCGGCCCGGTGCGAAAAGCCGCCGTCACGCTCCGGAGAACGGCCCCATGAGTATCGAGAAGCAACGCGGCAACCGCGAGACGAAGAAGCCGAAGAAGCCGGTGCCGAAGACGAACGCCGCAGCCCCGTCCCAGAAGAACACCGTCGCGTCGGTTGTGAAGCGGTCCGAGGGGCGCTGAGCCGGATCGCAGCCCGGGGCGCCGTTGCGTTCCAGGAACACCCGCGGCTCCGGGTTGCTTGGCTGTGCTCGCAATGACGGGATTGGCTCTGTCGAGGCGAGCGAGATCCAAGATGCTCCCCACATCCTGAGGTGGCGCCTGCTTTGCAGGCGCATCTTAGGATGAGATCGTGCGCGGGAGAAGCGCGCTCACCCCTTCATCGGCCGCGCTTGCAAAATCGCCGCCCGCACGAACGGCCGCTTTAGAAGGGTGCCGACATTCGCCCGGCCGACGAATTCCTGCGCCCCGGGATGGCTGCGCACCGCCTTGACCAGGTTGAGGCGGTGGCCGCTGCGGAAGCGGTAGGGTTCGGAGACCGCCCCGCTCAGGAACGCCTCGACGCTGGCGTCGATCTCGTCCTCGGCGATTACGTTCGCCGTGTGCAGCATCTGAATGGTCTGAAGGTCGGTCATCGTCGATAGATAGGGCGGCGCCGGTCACGCAGCCAAGGTTACCGGCGCCGCCGTTCGCGGGGAAGCCTTTCCTACCGCGTCGTCGCCAGCAGCAGATCCGGCAGCCACATGGCAATGCCTGGGACCAGGCACAGGATCAGGATCGCCACCGCCATCAGCATTACGAAGGGCAGGGTGCCCCAGATGATGTCCGAGAGCGGGATGTCGGGGGCGATGTTCTTGATGACGAAGATATTCAGGCCCACCGGCGGGTGGATCAGGCCCATCTCCATGGTGATGGTCATCACCACGCCGAACCACACCAGATCGAAGCCCGCAGCCTTGAGCGGCGGCAGGATGATCGGCGCCGTCATCAGGATGATCGAGACCGGCGGCAGGAAGAAGCCGAGCACGATCACCAGGGCGAGGATCGTCACCAAGAGCACCCAGGGGGAGAGCTGCATCGCCACGATCGCGGCCGCGGCCGATTGCGACAGGTGCAGGTAGCTCATCACGTAGGCGTAGAGCAGCGACATGCCGATGATCAGCATCAGCATGGTCGATTCCCGCAGGGTCGCGACCAGGATCGGGCTGACGTCTCGGAACCGCCACACGCCGTAGATCGCCGCGATCAGGCCCAGCGCCAGCAGGCCGCCGAGGCCGGCCGTCTCGGACGGCGTCGCGTAGCCGCCGTAGAGCGCCACCATCACGCCGGTGAGCAGCACCACGAAGGGCAGCACGCGCGGCAGCGTCGAGAAGCGCTGCGCCATGCTGTACTGCTCGTCTGCCAGGATCGGCGAGGCCGGGCCGCCGCGCTCCAGCACCGCCTGGGCGGCCGAGAATTCCGAGCGGAACCGGTACATCGCCCAAGCGGCGAACAACGCGACCAGCAGCAGCCCCGGCCCGATTCCGGCCAGGAACAGGCGCCCGAGCGACTGCTCGGAGGCGACCGCGTACAGGATCATGGTGATCGACGGCGGCAGCAGGATGCCCAGCGTGCCGCCGGCCGCGATGATCCCGGCTGCGAAGCCCGGCGAGTAGCCGCGCTTGCGCATCTCCGGAATACCGGCCGAGCCGATCGCCGAGCAGGTGGCCGGGCTGGAACCCGCCATGGCGGCGAACAGCGCGCAGGCGAAGACGTTGGCAATGCCGAGGCCGCCCGGAATGCGGTGCATCCAGGCATGCATCGCCGTGTAGAGGTCCTGGCCCGCCCGGGACCGCCCGATCGCCGCGCCCTTCAGGATGAATAGCGGGATCGACAGCAGGGTGATCGAGGCCATTTCCTCGTAGACGTTCTGGGCCACCGTATCGAGGGAGGCCGCCGGCATGAACACGACCATGAAGGCCAGGGCCACGGCGCCGAGCGCAAACGCGATGGGGATGCCCGACAGCATCGCCCCGAGTGTGGCCCCCGCGTAGAGGAAGCCGATCGCCGCCGTGCTCATCACTTCACCCTCGCGTCGATCGTCTGGCCCATCGGATCGGGCCCCCGGGGCGTGACCCCGGACGCGTCGTGCATGTCCTTGTTGACGTCGGCGCCGATGCCGATCTTCGGCTTGGCCCAGCCGGCCGCCCGCGGCCCGTAGAGCAGCGCCTCGGCGATCTGCAGGATGAACTGGAGGCACAGCAGGCTCATGCCGGCGGCCATCAGCGTGTAGGGGATCCAGAGCGGCGGCCCCCAGGTCGATTGCGAGGTCTGGCCATCGATCCAGGCCTCGTGGTCCAGCGTCCAGCTCTTCCAGGCGAAGAACGCACAGAAGGCGAGGCTGACCACGTCGACGAAGAGCAGCCGCATCCGGTTGACCGCCGGCGGCAGCAAGCCGGTCAGCGCCTCGATCGCGACGTGGCCGCGCTTGGCCTGGACCCCGGCGGCCGAGAAGAAGGTCGCCCCGACGATCAGGAAGACCGCCATCTCGTCCTGCCAGTCGGTCGGCTCCTTCAACAGGTAGCGGACGACGACGCTGTGGCTCAGCACCAGGCAGGCCGCGACGAGGCAGAGCCCGCCCAGGCCGAGGATCACGCGGTTGATGCCGCGCAGCGTCCGGTCGAACAAGCCGAGCAGGCCGGGGAGCCGGGGCTCCTCCGCGCCTTTCGCATCCGGGATCGCGGTGGCCGCGTCGAAGCCGTGGCTCACGCGACCTGCTCCGCGAGCTTCAGCAGTTCCGCGCAGCTCGCGTTGCGGCCGGCATAGTCCTTCCAGGCGGTCTCGCGCGCGAGCTCGCGCCACTGGCCGAGCACCTGCTCATCGAGCTGCGAGACCTTGGCGCCGGCCTTCGAGAAGATCTGCTCGACCCGGGTGTCGTCCTCCTTGGCCCCGGTCTGGCCGAAGGGTTCGAGCTCCGCGCCCACCGCCATGATCAGGTCCTGCTGGTCCTTCGGCAGGCCGGAGAACACGGTCTTGGACATCATGATCGGCTCGAGCATGAACCAGTAGGAGCGCTCCCGGCCCGAGGTCAGCGCCTTCGAGAGCTCCTCCAGCCGGAACGAGATCAGGCTGGTGGACGAGGTGATCACCGCGTCGCAGGCGCCGGTCTGCATGGCCGCGTAGGATTCGTTCGACGGGATCGACAGCGTCGCGGCGCCGGCCTGCTTCATCATCAGGTCCATCTCGCGGGAGCCGCCGCGGACCTTCATGCCCTTGGCGTCGGACGGCGCGACCAGCGGCCGCTCGCGGCTGGCGACGCCGCCCGCCTGCCAGACCCACGAGACCAGGACGATGCCCTTCGATTCCAGCAGCTCGGTCAGCTTCCTGCCCACGGGCGCCGACTTCCACGCCACCGCCTGCGCGTAGGAGGTCACCAGCGCCGGCATCAGGCCGATATTCAGCTCCGCCACCTCGCCGCCTGCGTAGGGGCTGGGGTAGAGCGACATGTCGAGGGCGCCCTTGCGCATGGCGCCGAACTGGGCGTTCGTCTTCATCAGCGACGAGCCGGGATAGACCTGGACCTCCAGGGCGCCCTGCGAGCGCTCTCCGATCGCCTTGGCGAATTTCCGGCACATGCGGTCGCGGAAATCGCCCTCGTCGATCGTCCCGCCCGGGAACTGGTGCGACAGCTTCAGGGTCGTGGCGGCCTGGGCGGCGCCGAGGCCGAATCTCAGGATGGCGGGCGCCGTCAGGGCGGCCGCGACCAGCGTGCGACGTGTCGGCGTCATTACTCTCTCCCGCACCGCACTCACTGCGGCATTGATCTTGTGCGCCGCAATATTGTCTTGCAGTGCTTGTATGCAAAGAAAACCGTCTTGTATATTTTGTCAACGGCGGAGCATATGTGAGTGGCATCAAGCCCGGCGGTGAGCCAGGAATCGGGCAGATGCGGCGCCGGCCTGTCGGTGCGGAGGGACCGGAGGGATGAGCCACGCCCAGCGACTGAGGCAGCGGATCGAGGACGAGATCGTCTCGGGCGAGCTCGCTCTCGGGTCGCGGCTCGATGAGAACCAGCTCGCGGCGCGCTTCGGCGTCTCACGCACCCCGATTCGGGAGGCGCTGCTCCAGCTCGCGGCCACCGGCCTCGTCCAGGCCAAGCCGCGGCGCGGGGCCATCGTAAGCGCGCCGGAACCACACCTGCTGCTCGCCATGTTCGAGGCCATGGCGGAAATGGAAGCCGCCTGCGGCCGGCTCGCTGCCCGCCGCCTGGTTCCGGAGGATTCGGAGGCCCTGCAGGCCGCGCTCGCCGGCTGCAAGGCGGCGATGGCCCAGGAGGATACCGAGAGCTACTACGCCGAGAATTACGTGTTCCACACGGTGGTCTACCGGGCGAGCCGCAACGCCTTCCTGGCCGAGCAGGCCCTGTCACTGCATCGCCGCCTGGCGCCCTACCGCAGGTTGCAGCTGCGGGTCCGCCAGCGACTCCCGCAATCGCTCGCCGAGCACGAGGCGATCGTCGCTGCGATCGTCGCCGGCGACGAGATCCGCGCGGCCGACGCCCTGCGTAGCCACGTCATCGTCCAGGGCGACCGCTTCACCGATCTGGTCGCCGGCCTCTGGGCGCCGAACGCCGCCTGAGCTGGCGAATACGCGCCTATCGTGCGCACCGGGACGATTGCGTAGCCCCGCGTTCCGACTCGACTAGAAGTTGCAGCTTGAGCAATGTCGCCCCCTGAGAGCGAGGACGGACATGCTGAAGGACATCGTGAGAAGCGCGGGGCGCCGCGCCGGCGTCGACATCTTTCGGGCGAGCACGGAGCCGTTCCGCTGGAGCCACACGGTCCACGATTACCACCCGGTGGTGCCGTCCTCCCGCTGGACGCCCGGCAGCCCGCCGCACGGCCAGCTCCGGTCGGTCCTCGCCCGGGAGAGCACGGCCTACGAAGCCTTCCTCGACGCGCTGGAGGGCCAGGCCGACCTGCTCCACAGCGTCCCGCACGAATCCCGCCTCGCCGCCTCGGTGACGCCGCACTGGAAGAACACCTGGTTCACCGCGCTCGACGCGGCCGCCTTGATGACGATGCTGGCCTGGAAACGGCCTGCCCGCTACCTCGAGATCGGCTCCGGCGTCTCGACCTGCTTTGCCCGCCACACGATCGACGCGCTGAACCTGCCGACCACGATCACCTCGATCGACCCGATGCCCAGGCGGGAGATCGACGCGATCTGCGACCGGACTCTTCGCACGCCCCTCGAAGGCTGCGACCTCACACTCTTTGAAGAGCTGCGGGCCGGAGACATCGTCTTCTTCGACGGATCGCACCGCTCCTTCGCAAATTCCGACGTGACGGTGTTCTTCTTCGAAGTGATGCCGCGTCTCGCGCCGGGCGTGATCGTCCAGATCCACGACATCTTCATCCCGGACGACTACCCGGCCGCGTGGAACTGCCGCCTCTACAACGAGCAGTACCTGCTGGCCGCCATGTTGTTATGCGGCGCCCCGCCGTTCCGGGTGACCGCCCCGGTGATGTATCTCTGTCAGGATCCGGCGATGAGCGCCCGGGTGAAGGCGGTCTTCGCCGCCCGCGGGGCCGGCCCCGACATCCCGTTCCTCTACCCGAACGATTCCCGCACGCCGGGCGCCTCGTTCTGGTTCGAGATGACCGCTCAGCCGACCTCCGCGACCCCGTAATTGGCGGCGATCACGGACTTCTTCCCGCGGATGTGCTCGCGCATCAGCACCGCCAGGGCGGCCCCGTCCCGGGCGCGCAGCAACGCGATCATGCGCTCGTGCTCCGACACGGCCCGGGCCCATTGGTCCGGCGTCTGCCGGGCGGAGTAGCGCGATCGCTGGATCCGGCCCGACAGGCTCTCGTAGATGTTGGCCAGCACGCCGTTGCGGCTCGCCGCCATGATGGCTTCGTGGATCCGCCGGTTGAGGTTGAAATACCCGGCCTCGTCGCCGCTCTTCCAGGCCGCCACCATCGCGTTGTGATCCACCTCGATCGCGTCGATCTCGGCCTCCGAGATCGTCCGGCAGGCGAGGTCGCCGGCGGTGGCCTCAAGTCCGGCGATCACCTCCATCATCTCCTCGAGCTCCGTCTCGGAGATGATGGCGACCCGCGCCCCGCGGTTCGGCAGCAGCTCGAGCAGCCCCTCGGTCGCCAGAATCTTGATCGCCTCCCGCAGGGGCGTGCGCGAGATGCCGAAGCGCTCGGTCAGCTCGCCTTCGTTGATGCGCGCCTTGGGCTCCATCTCCCCGGAGCGGATCAGTTCCCGCATCCGGTCCGCCACCTCGTCATGGAGATAGCGGCGGCTGATTCCGATGCCGGTGTCGATTTTGTTCATGAGCCGACGGTGCACGCAAGGTCAAAGCAACCCGTCCAGCATGTGTAGGTGCCCGACAATTCAGTGTCGAGGCAGGGAGGCGTGCACGAGCGCGTCATCGAGAACGCGCGCCACGTGTTGGGCCTCCAGCCCCAAGCCGTCGTGGATCTGGTGGCGACAGCTGGTCCCGTCGGCCACGACAAGGTCGTCCGGCCCGGCCGCGCGCAGCGCCGGGAAGAGCGACAGCTCCGCCATGGCGAAGGAGGTCTCGATCGTCTCGGCTCCGTAGCCGAAGGCGCCGGCCATGCCGCAGCAGCTCGACTCGATGACCCGCACGTCGAGGCCCGGCACCGACCGCAGCACGGTCTCCACCGAGCCCATCACGCCGAACGATTTCTGGTGACAATGCCCGTGCAGGTGCGCGACCCGGCCGCCCTGGTCCGCCAGCGGAAGCGCGATCCGGCCGGCCGCGAGGTCGCCGGCCAGCAATTCCTCGAACAGCAGCGATTGCCTGGCCAGCAGCGCCGTGTCCTCGCCCGGCAGCAAGGCGGAAAACTCGTCCCGGAAGGTCAGCAGGCAGGACGGCTCCAGGCCGACCACCCGGGCGCCGGCGCGGACGAACGGCAGCAGCGTGTCGAGGGTCCGGCGCGCCTCGGCGCGCGCCCGGTCGGTCTGGCCCGAGGCCAGCCACGTCCGGCCGCAGCAGAGCGGCCGCCGCCCGCGCGTCGGGTAGGCCCGGTGGATGCGGTAGCCCGCAGCCCGGAGAACCCGCTCGGCCGCCTCGAGATTCTCCCGCTCGAAGGCGCGGTTGAATGTGTCGCCGAACAGGATGACGTCGCGGAAATCCCCGGTGACGTCGCCGGGATGGGCCGCCTCGCCTTGCTCGCTCCAAGGGCGCCGCCACCGCGGCAGCGAGCGCTTGGCCGAGAGCCCGACCATCCGCTCCGACAGGGCGGCCAGCGCCGGGTGCCGGTCGCGCAAGTTGAGGAGCGGGGCGAGCTTGGCGGCGATGCCGGCGTAATGCGGCATCAGCCCGATGAGCCGGTCGCGCAGAGGCAGGCCGTGGCGGGCGTGGTAGTGGTGCAGGAACTCGACCTTCATCTTGGCCATGTCGACGCCCGTCGGGCATTCCCGGCGGCAGGCCTTGCACGACACGCAGAGATCGAGGGTGCGCTTCATCGCCTTGCTGGTGAAGGCGTCCGGCCCGAGCTGTCCCGAGATCGCGAGGCGCAGGGAATTGGCGCGGCCGCGGGTGAGGTGCTCCTCCTCCCGGGTCGCCCGGTAGGATGGGCACATCGCGCCGCCGGCGAGCTTCCGGCAGGTGCCGTTGTTGTTGCACATCTCGACCGCCGAGCCGAAGCCGCCCCAATCGGACCAGTCGAGGGCGGGCTCGAGCGGCTGGGTCACGGCGTAGTCGGGCTTGAACCGGAACAGGCTCCGGTCATCCATGGTCAGGGGCCGGACGATCTTGCCGGGATTGAGCCGGTTCTCCGGATCGAACGCGTCCTTCACCGTCTCGAAGGCGTTGGTCAGGACCGGGCCGAAGAGCGGCGCGATGTATTCCGAACGCGAGATCCCGTCGCCGTGCTCGCCGGAATAGGAGCCCTTGTAGCGGCGCACCAGTTCGGAGGTCTCCTCCGCGATGGCGCGCATCCGCTTCACGTCGCCTCCGTCCTTCATGTCGAGGATCGGGCGGACATGGAGGCAGCCCACGGAGGCGTGGGCGTACCAGGTGCCGCGGGTGCCGTGCTTGGTGAACACGTCCGTCACCGCATCCGTGTAGTCGGCGAGGTGTTCCAGCGGCACCGCGCAATCCTCGATGAACGAGACCGGCTTCGCGTCGCCCTTCATCGACATCATGATGTTGAGGCAGGCCTCGCGCACCTCCCAGACGGAGCGCTGGCGCGCGGGCTCCAAGATCTCGACGACGGCGTCCGGGAAGCCGTGATCGGCCATGCAGGCATCGAGGCGCTTCAGGTCGCGTTTCAGAACGGCAAGGTCGTCCCCGGCGAATTCCGCCAGTAGCAGGCAGTTCGGCTTGCCGCGGGTGATGTCGGCCAGCGTGGTCCGGAACAGAGGGATGTCGGCGCCCAGCACCAGCACGTTGTTGTCGACCAGCTCCACCGCCACGGGGTCGAGGGCGACGATATGCTGCGTCGTCTCCATGGCGGCCCGGAACGACGGGAAATGGCAGACGCCCATGACCCGGTGCGCCGGCAGGCGCGACAGCTTGAGGGTCACCGAGGTTGTGGCGGCGAGCGTCCCCTCCGAACCGACCAGCAGATGCGCGAGATTCGGGCGCGGCTCGACCAGGGCGTCGAGATTGTAGCCACCCACGCGCCGCTGCACCTTCGGGTAGCGGGCCTCGATCTCGTCGCGGTGGAGGACGGCGAGGGCGCGCATGCGCTCGGCCAAGGATTCCGCATGCGCCGAGCCGGTCACCCCCGAACTCGCATTGCCCGTCAGGCCAAAGCCGAAGGCCTCACCGCCTGGCAGCAGCGCGTCCATCGCCAGGACGTTGTCGCTCATCTTCCCGTAGCGCAGCGAGCGGGCGCCGCAGGAATTGTTGCCGGCCATGCCGCCGATAGTGCAGCGGGTGGCGGTCGAGGGTTCCACCGGGAAGAACCAGCCATCGGCCTTCACGCGGCTGTTCAGCCGCTCCAGCACCATGCCGGGCTCGACCGTGATGGTGCCGGCCTCCGGGTCGTAGGCGCGGATGCCGTTGAAGTGGCGCGAGCAATCGACCACGAGGCCGGAGCCGATCGGCTGGCCGTTCTGCGAGGTGCCGCCGCCGCGCAGGATCACCGGCGAGCCGTGATCGGCGGCAATCCGCAGGGTCGCGGCGATGTCGGCGGCCGAGCGCGGCAGCACCACCCCGGCTGGTATGATCTGGTAGATTGAGGCATCGGTGCTGTAGCGGCCGCGGGTGAACGCGTCGAACCGCGCCTCCCCCTGCAACTGTTCCGCGAGCTTGCGGGCCAAGCCCCCGTCCAGACGCGCCGCCGCGCGCGGCGAGGCCGCACTTCGAGCCTTGGCTTGCGTCACGGCCGATCCCTCCCGAGGGCGCGTCCCCGCCCATCGGGAGGATTGTATTCAAAATTCACCGAGGATGGAACGGGTGGTTGAGGGAGAGACCTTTGGGCACACCCTGTCGCTGTCGCCGCCTGCGGTATGCCGGGAAGCTCGGCATCGACCGAGGCGTCCCGGGGCCGCGGAGCGGCGCCCGGGAATGACGGTGCGGATATTGGTTTCGGCGAAGCGGGACGTGTCTAAACAAATCGAGCGCTTCTTCGAAGCTGCGTCCCGCGTTCCGCCGTCCTTCCTTGCGTATCAATCCATCATCGATCGATTGCGGGGCAAACCCGCCTCAGTGATTGTCCCGTGGCACGCCCGACCTCTGCGCCACCTTCTGGAACTTCACCGCGCCCTTCAGCACCATGCCCTCGTTGAGCTGCGCCACCTGATCCCGGTAGATCTCCTGCCAGGGCGTCTGGGTCGCTGGGTAGGGGAAGCCGCCCCGGCTCGCCAGATCGGACCGGCGGCGCTCCAGCTCCTCGGGCGGGAGCAGGATGTCGGCGCGGCGGGTGTTGAGGTCGATGCGGACCCAATCTCCCGATTGGAGCAGCGCCAGGCCGCCGCCCACCGCCGCCTCCGGCGAGGCGTTGAGGATCGCGGGCGTGCCCGAGGTGCCGGATTGGCGACCGTCGCCGATGCAGGGGAGAGAGGTCACCCCGCGGCGGATCAGCTCGCCCGGCGGCTGCATGTTCACCACCTCGGCCGCGCCGGGATAGCCGACCGGGCCGGCGCCGCGCATGATCAGCACGGTGTTCTCGTCGATCCCGAGCGCCGGATCATCGATGCGATGGTGGTAATCCTCCGGCCCGTCGAACACGACCACGCGGCCCTCGAAGGCCATCGGGTCCTCGGGGTTGCGCAGGTAGCGCGCGGCGAATTCCTCCGAGATCACGCAGGTCTTCATGATTGCCGAATCGAACAGGCTGCCCTTCAGGTTGAGGAAGCCCGCCCGCTCCATCAACGGCGTCCCGTAGGCCCGGATCACCTCGCGGTTCCAGCTGTGCCGGCCGCGATAGTTCTCGCCGACGGTCAGCCCGTTGCAGGTTGGCGCCTCGGTATGGACCTTCCCGGCCTCGATCAGTTCGGCGAAGACGGCCGGCAGGCCGCCCGCGCGGAAATACTCCTCGCCAAGCCAGCGTCCGGCGGGCTGCATGTCGACAAGCAGCGGGATCTCGAAGCCGACCCGCTCCCAGTCGTCGCAGGTCAGCGGCACGCCGATATGCTTGGCGATGGCATTGATATGGATCGGCGCGTTGGTCGAGCCGCCAATGGCAGCATTGGCCACGATGGCGTTCTCGAACGCCTCCCGGGTCAGGATGTCGGAGGGCTTCAGGTCCTCCCACACCATGTCGACGATGCGCAGGCCGGTGGCGTAGGCCGCCTGACCGCGCTCGCGGTACGGCGCGGGGATCGCCGAGGAGCCGGGAAGCGCCAAGCCGAGCGCTTCGGCGAGCGCATTCATGGTCGAGGCCGTGCCCATCGTGTTGCAATGGCCGGTCGACGGCGCCGAGGAACCGACGATGTCCATGAATTGCTGGAAGTCGATATCGCCGGCCGCATGACGCTCGCGGGTCTTCCAGACGATCGTGCCGGAGCCGGTCAGCTCCTTCTGAAAGTAGCCGTTGAGCATCGGCCCGACATTGAGTGAAATTGCCGGGATGTTCACGGTGGCGGCCGCCATCAGGCAGGCCGGCATGGTCTTGTCGCAGCCGGTGAGCAGCACGACCCCGTCGAGGGGATAGCCGTACAGGACCTCGACCAGAGACAGGTAGGCGAGGTTGCGGTCCAGGGAGGCAGTCGGCCGCTTGCCGGTCTCCTGAATCGGATGGCACGGGAACTCGAAGGCGACGCCGCCGGCCGCCGTGATACCGTCGCGGACGCGCTTGGCCAGCTCCAGGTGGTGCCGGTTGCACGGGGAAAGGTCGGAGCCGGTCTGGGCAATGCCGATCAGCGGCTTGCCGGACCGCAGCTCGGCGGGTGTGAGCCCGAAGTTCAGGTAGCGCTCGAGGTAGAGCGCGGTCATGCCGGGGTTGTGGGGATTGTCGAACCACGCCTTCGAGCGCAGGTCGGCGGGGGTCACGCGGCGCTTCTCGCTCATGGTCGAAATCCTCAGATCGTCATGCCACCGTCGATGGAATAGCTCTGGCCGGTCACGAAGGCGGCCTCGTCGCTCGCCAGGAACACCACCAGCGGGGCGATCTCCTCGGCCTTGGCCAGCCGGCCCATGGGCTGCCGGGCGATGAAGGCCTTTCGGGCCTCCACGGGGTCGTCGAACGCGTTGATCCGGTCGGCGAGCGAAGGCGTGTCGACCGTGCCCGGGCAGACGCAGTTGCAGCGGATCCCGCGGCCCACGTAATCCGCCGCCACCGACTTGGTCAGGCCGATCACCGCGGCCTTGGTCAGCCCGTAGACGAAGCGGTTCGGCAGGCCGCGCAGCGAGCCGGCGACGCTCGCCATGTTGACGATACTCCCGGCGCCCGCCGCCAGCATCCGTGGCAGGACTGCGCGGATCGTCCAGAACTGCGACCGGACGTTGAGGTTTACCGCGAAGTCGAAATCGGCATCGCTGGCGTCGAGCACCGTGCCGGCATGGACGTAGCCGGCGCAATTGAACAGCACGTCGATCCGGTCGATCGTGCCGGCCACCGCCTCGATCTGCGCCCGGTCGAGCACGTCGAGGGGCGCGGTCGTGACGTTCTCCACGCCGTCGAAGGTCCGCAGCGCGTCCGCCCGGACGTCGGTGGCCAGCACCCGCGCGCCCTCGCGCGCCATCGCCAGGACGCTCGCCCGGCCGATGCCCTGGGCGGCGGCCGTGACCAAGGCAGTCTTGCCCGAAAGACGCATCTCCCGATCCTCCCAGTCTCGCGGTCGTGATGCCGCTCCGGTCTCAATTTGCCGCGATCCGTGCCGCGGCGTCACGTGTCGCGCGGCCGATCAGGACAGCATCCGGGTATCGCCGTCGATGGAGATCGCCTGCCCCGAGATGGTGCGGCCCCGGGGTGAGCACAGCAACAAGATCAGGTCGGCGAGCTGGCGGGCGGTGACGTAATCCTTGACCGAGACGAACGAGAAGGCGCGGGCCTCCATCTCGGCAAAGCTCGCGCCCTGCTGCTGCGCCTTTGCCTCCAGGACCCGGCGCTGCCGGTCGCCGGCGACCAAGCCGGGCAGGATCGCGTTCACCCGGATGCCGGCCTCGCCGAGCTCGATCGCCAGGGACTTGGTGAAGCCGATCACGCCCCATTTCGCCGCCGCGTAGGGGCTGCGCAGACCGAAGCCGAACTTGCCGGCCGCCGAGGACAGGTTGACGATCGAGCCGTTGCCGCTCGCGCGCAGATGCGGCACCGCGAGCCGGGCGCAGTTGAACTGGCTGGTGAGGCAGACCGTCAGGCAGCGGTCCCATTCCTCGGGGGCGATCTCCTCGACCCGCCCGGTCGGCCCGGCGATGCCAGCATTGTTGACCAAGACGTCGAGGCCGCCAAGATGATCGACCGCCCGATCCATCATGACGGCGACCTGCTCCCGGTCGGCGACATCGGTGCGAATGCGGCCGACCTCCGCGGGTAGTGTCGCGAGCGCCGCCTCGTCGATGTCGCAGGCGAAGACCCGCGCGCCTTCCTCGAGAAATGCATCGACGATGCCGCGACCGATGCCGGCCGCGCCCGCCGTCACGAGCACGCGCAGGCCGGCAATTCCGAGATCCATATCGTCCCTCCCATCTCGGCATCGTCCCGAACGGCGGTTGCCGGGTTTCGGGACGGTGCGGACCCAAAGCTACGTGTCCCGCAGGCCGCCGCGGGACATGATGAACTCGGCTGCCTCGCGGATATCGGCCGCCAGCGCGGCGGCTGCCGCCGGCCCGTCGCCGGCTTCGATCGCCGCCAGCGCCTCGGCGTGCCGCCGCAGCGCGAAGCCCTGGAGCAGCCGCTCCGGATGGGCCCGCAGGTCGAGGTTGATGACCGGCCCCGCCTTCAGCCACAGCCGGGCGATGATCTCGTGCAGGGGCGTCAGCCCGCACGCCGCGTAGATCGCGAAATGCAGATCGCGGTTGAGCTGGACCGCTTGGGCGCTGTCGGGCCGTGCCGATTCGGCCTCGGCGCGGAACGCCGCCTCGGCCCGGCGGATCCCGGCGAGATCCGCCTCGCTCCGGCGCTCGGCGGTGCGTGCGGCGGCCATGCCTTCGATCGCCATGCGGGTCTCGGCGAGCGCTCGGAAATCCTGCGCCGTCATGATCGGCACCCGGATCGCCCGGGTCGCCGCGACTTCGAGGACGCCGTCGGCCACGAGGCGACTCACGGCCTCCCGCACCGGCATCACGGAGACGCCCAGCGCCGCCGCGCTCTGGCGCAGGGACAGCCGGTCGCCGGGCGCCAGCCGCCCGGAGGCGAGCAGGTCGGCCAGGGCCTCGTAGGCGGTGTCGGCGAGGGTGCGCCGTTCGAGCTGGGGCAATTCGGCCAGGGCCGACATGGAACTCATGTGCCGACACTAGACGAATGTGGCACTATCGCGCTAGTGATCTGTGATCACAGTTTGGGTGAGGGCCGCCAGAGCCCGTCAAAAAAGCCCGACTGGAGGAAACGCACGGGAGCGGAACGATGACGGATCGGTTCGGGGATTCTCTCTCACGCCGCAGCCTGCTGCGGGCCGGCGGCGCGGCTCTCATCGCCCCGGCGCTCGGGAGCCCAGCCCTGTCCCAGGGACAGTCCGACGTGATCCGGATCGGCCACCTGACTCCGCGCACCGGGTTCCTCGGGCCGCTCGGCGAGTTCGCCGTGCAGGCCGCCCAGCTCGCCGTGGAAGAGATCAATGCGAGCGGCGGCATCGCCGGCCGGAAGGTCGAGCTCCTGTCGGAGGACAGCGTCAATCCGCAGACCGCCTCGGCGAAGGCCGAGCGCATGGTGCAGCGCGACCGCGTCGCCTGCTTGGTCGGCGAGATCAACTCGGCCTCGGCGCTTGCGATCAGCCAGGTGGCGCAGCGGGAGAAGGTGCTGTTCATCAACACCGGTGCGAACTCGGACGCGCTGCGCGGTGCCGATTGCAAGCGCTACCTGTTCCATGTCGAGGCGCAGAACACGATGATGGTCCGCGCGGCCGGCCGCGCGCTTGTCGAGAAGGGTCTGATCAAGGGCAAGAAGGTCTACGCGCTCACCGCCGACTACGCCTTCGGCCACGACCTGCTGAAGCAGGCCAAGAAGTTCTTCATCGCGAACGAGGCGACCATCGCGGGCGAGGACCTGATCCCCACCGAGCTGACCGACTTCTCGCCCTTCCTGCTCAAGCTGCGCCAGGGTCGGCCGGACCTGGTGATCTGCAATCTCGCGGGCGCCCAGATCACCAACTTCCTGAAGCAGTACAGCGAGTTCGGGCTGCCGTTCCCGGTCGCGGGCTTCGGGTTCGATACGGCGCTCGCCTGGGGCGCCGGACCCGGCAATTTTCTCGGCACCTGGCCGGTGATCTGGCACCATCAGATCGACTCGCCCTCGGCCAAGGCGTTCGTGGCGGCGTTCCGGGCCAAGTACAAGAAGCCACCGGAGAACCAGGGCTGGGGCGACTACACGGCGATGAAGATCGTCGCCCAATCCATGAACGCGCTGAAATCGACCGATTCCACCAAGATCGTGGAGCATCTCGAGAAGGGCGCGACCTTCGACATCGCCAAGACCCGGGAGGGCTATTTCCGGCCCTGGGACCACGAGCTGATGCAGGAGATGTACGCGATCACCGCCCTGCCGTCGGATCAGGTCAAGAATCCCTACGACATCTTCACGGCGACCGGGCCGCTGCCCGGGGCCGGCGAAAATCTCGAGGTCCTCGCGACCACCCGCGACGAGAACGCCTGCACCTTCCCGGCGTGAGGCGGCCATGCAGCTCGTCTTCATCCTGGAGCAGGTGCTCAACGGCCTGCTGATCGGCGTCCAGTACCTGCTGATCGCGCTGGGCCTGTCGCTGATCTTCAGCCTCGGCGGGATCGTGAATCTCGCCCACGGCGCGTTCTACGCTATCGGCGCCTACCTCACGGTGATGCTGACCCCGACGATCGGCTTCGGCGGTGCGCTCGTCGCCTCGCCGCTGCTCGTCGCGGCGCTCGGCCTCGTGATCGAGCGGTTCCTGCTCCGGCGGTTCTACCGGGGCGATCCGACGCTCGGCCTGCTCCTGACCTTCGGCCTCGCCATGGTCGCCGAGCAGGCCCTGCGCATGGCCTTCGGGGCGGCACCCCTGCCGTACGGGATCCCGAGCTGGCTGCGCGGCCAGGTGTTCATCGGCGACCTGATCTATTCGCGCTACCGGCTGTCCATCCTGATGGTAGCGTTGGCCTGCGTCGGCGGCCTGTGGCTGCTCCTGACCCGCACGAGCTTCGGCCGTGTGGTCCGGGCCGGCGTCCAGAACCCCGACATGGTCGCGGCGCTGGGCATCTCGCTGCGGCCCTACATGACCGCGGTGGTGACGATCGCCGTGGGTCTCGCCGCCCTCGCCGGCACCATGATGGCGCCGGTGACCGGGGTGCATCCCGCCATGGGCGCCGAGATTCTGACCTTCGCCTTCGTGGTGGTGGTGATCGGCGGGCTCGGCTCGTTCTGGGGCGTCGTCCTCGCGGCGCTGATCGTCGGCGTCGTCCGGGGGCTGACCGCCTACGCCTACCCGCCGGCCACGGAGGCCGCGGTCTACGGCCTCATGGTGCTCGTCCTGCTGCTGCGCCCGCGCGGCCTGTTCGGCGAGCAGATCGCCCGATTCGAGTGAGCGGGAGCAGCCCCATGTCCGGAACCGCCGAACCGCTGCCGCTCGCCATGCCCCAGCGCGGCCTGATCCTGCGCGAGAGCCGTCAGCTCTGGGCCGCGCTCGCCGCCCTGATCGTCCTGCCCTTCGCGCTGGACGCGATCGGCCTGACGCTCATCACCGCCACCGACGTGGTGATCTTCGCGCTCGCCGTCCTCGGCCTCAACATCCTGGTCGGCTGGACCGGCCTCGTCTCCTTCGGCCACGGGGCGTGGTTCGGGATCGGCGCCTACGCGGTGGCGATCCTGCAGACCCGCCTGGCGCCGGGCGACATGGCCCTGCCGCTCGTCGGCGCGCTGGCGATCACCGGCCTCGCCGCCTTGGCCGGCGGCGCACTGATCCTGCGGCGGCGCGGCGTCTACTTCTCGCTGCTGACCCTGGCATTCACCGCGATGCTCTACGCCATCGCGTTCCGCTGGACCGACCTCACCGGCGGCGAGAACGGCATCGGCAACCTGCACCGCTGGGAGGCGCTGCAGCAGCCCGGCGCCTATTACGCGGCCGTCTCCGCCATCGCGTTCCTCGTCCTCGTCGGGCTCTGGCGGTTCCGCCGCTCGCCCATGGGGACGGTGCTGGTCGCGATCCGGGAGAACGAGCAGCGCGCCGGCTTCCTCGGCTACGCGACCAACCGCTACAAGCTCGCCGCCTTCGTGATCTCGGCCTCGATCACCGGGCTTGCCGGGGCGCTCTCCGCCTACAGCCACCGCTTCACCTCGGCCGACCCGATCTCCATCGCGTTCTCGGGCGAGTTGCTCGCCATGGTGGTGATCGGCGGGATGCGCTCGTTCCTCGGACCGGCGCTCGGCGCCCTGTTCTATATCCTGTTCCGAGAATTCCTGTCGATCTACACCGCCAACTGGCTGCTGTATTTCGGGCTGCTGTTCGTCGCCTTCATCGTGTTCTCGCCGGACGGGCTCGTGGGCATCGCGGCGCGGTTGATGCGGCCGTTCCGCCGCGGGCCGAGCGAGGGCGCCGCCATGTCTGCGCGCCGGGCCGGCGCTTCGGGCCGCGTGCCGGCCCGGTTCATCGCAGAGGGCCGCGCCGACGGCCCGGTCCTGGTCGCCGAGGACATCCGGAAGAGCTTCGGGCCGGTGGCGGCGGTGCGCGGCGTGTCCTTCGCAGTGGCCGACCGGACCCTGCACGCGCTGATCGGGCCGAACGGCGCCGGCAAGACCACGGCGTTCAACCTGCTCTCCGGCATGTTCCGGCCGAATGCCGGCCGGATCCTCCTCGACGGGCGCGAGATCGCCGGGCTCGAGCCGCACGCGATCACCCGGGCCGGGCTCGGCCGCTCGTTCCAGATCACCAACCTGTTCCCGGGCCTGTCCGTCGAGGAGAACGTCCGCCTCGCGGTCCAGGCGCGCCATCCGGCCCATATGAGCCCCTGGCGCGACGCCCTCGGCGTCCGGGAGATCGCCGACGACACCGCCGAGCTGCTGCGCTGGACCGGGCTCGCCGGGATCGAGAAGGCGGAGGCGGGCAGCCTGTCCTATGGGGGCCAGCGGCTGCTCGATATGGGGCTGGCGCTCGCGACCCGGCCCCGGGTGCTGCTGCTCGACGAGCCGCTGGCCGGCCTCGCCGCCGCCGAGCGCGAGCGCGTCGGCGACCTGATCAAGGCGCTCTCAGCCGACATCCCGGTGCTGCTGGTTGAGCACGACATCGATCGGGTCTTCCGCCTCGCCGACCGGGTCACCGTCATGGCGGACGGCGCCGTGCTGGTCGACGGCTCCGTGGCCGATGCCCGGGACGACGAACGGGTCCAGGCGGTCTATCTCGGCTCGGGCACGGAGGCGATCGCCGCCAAGCCCCGGGCGAGCGCGGCGGCGCCCGAGACGCTGCTCTCCATGGCCGGCGTCGATACCTTCTACGGCAAGTCGCACATCCTCAACGGTGTCGACCTCACCGTGCACAAAGGCGAGGTCGTGGCCTTGCTCGGCCGCAACGGCGCCGGCAAGTCGACCCTGCTGAAGACGCTGATCGGCACCGCGCCCCCGGCCGCCGGGCGCATCGTGCTGGCCGGCCAGGACATTGCCGGGCTGACGCCCGACCGGATCGCCCGGCTCGGCATCGGCTACGTGCCGCAGGGCCGGGCGCTGTTCTCCGGGATGAGCGTAGCCGAGAATCTCGGCCTCGGCCGGCTGCGACGGCTCACCGGCGCCGGCATCCACTGGGACGAGGACAAGGTTTTGGAGTTCTTCCCGCGGCTCAAGCAGCGCTGGACCATCGACGCCGCGCGCCTGTCGGGGGGCGAGCAGCAGATGGTGGCGGTGGCCCGGGCCCTGTCCGGCGACACCCGCCTCCTGCTCCTCGACGAGCCGTTCGAGGGCCTGTCGCCGGCCGTCACGGAGGAACTGTTCGAGGCGTTCGACCGTCTGCGCCGAGAGATCGCGATCATCCTGGTCGACCACCATCTCGACCTCGCGCTGGCGCTCTCGGACCGCACCGTCGCGCTCGAGCGCGGCAGCGTCCAATGGACCGGCGAATCGCGCCTGCTGCGCGAGGATCAGGATCTGCGGCGAAAGGTTTTGTGGCTATGACCGACAGCGTCGCGATCATCGGCTCCGGCCTGATCGGCCGGGCCTGGGCGATGATCTTCGCCCGCGCCGGCTGGGACGTGCGCCTGTTCGATGCCGCCGACGGAATCGCCGAGGCCGCGGTCCCGCTCTGCGCCGAGGGGCTGCGGGTGCTGGCCGCGCACGGGCTCTGCCCGGACCCGGAAGCGGCGGCGGGGCGCATCCGTGCTCCGGAAGGCCTTGCCGCCTGCCTCGACGGTGTCGGCTTCGTGCAGGAGAACGGGCCGGAACGGCTCGACGTGAAGCAGGCCCTGTTCGCAGAGCTCGACGCGCTGGCGCCGCCGGACGCGATCATCGCCTCGTCCTCCTCGGCGATCCGCTGCTCTCTCTTCACGAAAGATCTGCCCGGCCGCGGGCGTTGCCTGATCGGGCATCCGGTGAACCCGCCGCACCTGATCCCGCTGGTGGAGATCTCCGGCGCGCCGTGGACGGATACGGCAACCCTGGAGCGCGCCCGAGCGACCTACGAAGCGATCGGGCAGGTGCCGATCACGGTGCTGAAGGAGATCGAGGGTTTCATCCTCAACCGGCTCCAGGGCGCGCTGCTGGCGGAGGCGTTCCGCCTCGCCTCGGAGGGCTACGTGACGCCGCAGGATCTCGACAAGACTGTCGCGGACGGGCTCGGCCTGCGCTGGAGCTTTATGGGCCCGTTCGAGACGATCGAGCTCAACGCCCCCGGTGGCATCGCCGATTACTGCGCGCGCTACACCGGCTTCTACAAGAGCCTCGCCGCCGATCCGGCCCCGCCCACGGTCTACGAAACACCGGCTACCGAGGCGATCCTCGCGCAGTGGCGGGCGCCCGCGGATCTGCCTGCCCGTATGCGCCGCCGGGATGACCGTCTCGCGGCCCTGCGGGCCCACAAGCTTTTACAGAAGGACTGAGCATGGCCTCACAGCGGAAAGTCATCATCACCTGCGCCGTCACCGGCGCGATCCACACGCCCAGCATGTCGCCCCATCTCCCGGTGACGCCGGAGGAGATCGCCGACGCCGCCATCGGCGCCGCCGAGGCCGGGGCGGCGATCATCCATCTGCACGCCCGCGATCCCGAGACCGGGCAGCCCGACCAGTCGCCCGAGGCCTTCGCCAAGTTCCTGCCGGTGATCAAGCAGCGCTCTGGCTGTGTGGTGAACCTCACCACCGGCGGCGCGCCGACCATGTCGATCGAGGAGCGGGTGCGCCCGGCCGCGACCTTCCAGCCCGAGGTCGCCTCGCTTAATCTCGGCTCGATGAATTTCGGCCTGTTCGGCATGCTCGACCGCTTCAAGGACCTGAAGCACCAGTGGGAGCGGGACTATCTCGGCAACAAGGACATCATCTTCCGCAACTCGTTCGGCCAGATCGAGCACATCCTGACCACCTGCGGGCCGAACGGGACGAAGTTTGAGTTCGAGTGCTACGACACCGCCCATCTCTACAATCTCAAGTACTTTTTTGACCGCGGGCTGGTGAAGGCGCCTCTGTTCATCCAGACCGTGTTCGGCCTGCAGGGCGGCATCGGCGCTCATCCGGACGACGTGATGCACATGAAGCGCACCGCCGACCGGCTATTCGGCGATCAGTACCGTTGGTCGGTGCTGGGCGCCGGCCGCAATCAGATGAACATCGCCGCCATGGCGGCCGCGATGGGCGGCAATGTCCGCGTCGGCCTGGAGGACAGCCTGTGGGACGGCCCCGGCAAGCTCGCCGAGACCAACGCCGCGCAGGTCCGCCGCGTCCGCTCGATCATCGAGGGCCTCGGCCTCGCCATCGCGTCGCCCGACGAGGCGCGGGAGATGCTGGCGCTGAAGGGCGGGGACAAGGTCGCGTTCTAAGGGCGTACGGGCCGGGATAAAGGGATTCCGGCCCGGCGCTCAGTCCGGCGCACCGAAGATACGGTCGAGATCGCTCTGGGTAATGCCGTCGATTTCCAAGATCTTGAAGCGGCTCTGGTCGCCAGCAACGATCCGAACCGAACTGCGGCCGATCTTGAGCGCTTTGGCGATCAACGTTTCCAGCGCCGCATTGGCGGCGCCATCGACCGGCGGCGCGGAAACCCGCGCCTTGAGGTAGGGCTGGCCTTTCTCGTCTCGCGCCCAGCCATCCGCCGCATCGCGTCCGCCGCGCGGCGTGAGGCGGACCGCCAGCCGAGTCGCCGCCATCGAACTGGCTTTCAGAAGATCTTGCCCGGGTTCAGCCGGTTGTCCGGGTCGAGCGCGCGCTTGACCAGACGCATGGCGCCGATCTCCTCCGGGGAGCGCGACAGGGGCAGCTTGCCGCGCTTCTCCAGGCCGATGCCGTGCTCGGCCGAGACCGAGCCGTTCAGCTCGGCGAGCGGCGCGTAGATCGCGGCGTCGATGGCAGCGTTGCCGGCGGCGTCGAGGCGGGTCGTGTTCCAGTGCAGGTTGTTGTCGCCGATATGGCCGTACACCACCGCGCGGCAGCCCGGGATCGCCGCCAGGCGGTCCAGGGCGCCCCGGACATAGCCGTCCATCTTGGTCAGCGGTACGCTGATGTCGAAGGCGCGCTCGATCCCGTCGGCGTTCAGGTGCTCGACCCGGTCGCGGATGCGCCACATCCCCCGGCGCTGCTCCTCTGACGAGGCCACAGCCGCGTCGAGGATCACGCCCTCGCCCATGAGGCCTTCGAGCAGGCCGAGGAACCGGTCGGATTCCTCGGGCACGCACTCGACCTCGATGATCGCGTAGAACGGGTAATCGTATCCCAGCGGCGGCGTCGCCCGGCCGGGGGCGGTCATCAACCGATAGAAGTCCGGCCACAGGCCCTCGAAGGACGAGACCCGCCCCTGGAACGCGCTCTGGGCGGCGCGCAGGACCCGGGCGCCGTCATTGACCCCCGGGCAGGCGATCAGCGCGGTGGCGTAGCCGGCCGGCTCGGGGCGCAGGCGCAGGACCGCGCGCGTGACGATCCCGAGCGTCCCCTCGGTGCCGATGAAGATCTGCTTCAGATCGAGCCCGGTGTTGTTCTTGATCAGCGGCCGCATGGACGAGACCACCGTGCCGTCGGCCAGCACCGCTTCCAGCCCGAGAACCATCTCGCGCATCATGCCGTAGCGCAGCACCCGCAGCCCGCCGGCATTGGTCGAGATCGCGCCGCCGATCGTCGCCGAGCCGCGGGCGCCGAGATCCAGGGGGAAGAACAGACCGCTCTCCGTGGCGGCATTCTGCACGCTCTCGATGGTGGCGCCGGTGCCGACCACGACGGTCATGCCCAGCGGATCGACCGGCTCGATCGCGGTCATCCGCTCGGTGGAGAGCGTGATCTCGTCCGGAGAGCACAGGGTCCCGTCCACGAGCCCGGTGGCGCCGCCGCGCGGGACGACGGCGATCCCCGCCGCGTGGCAGGCGGCCATCACAGCGCTGGTCTCCGCGGTATTGCGCGGCCGGACGAGGGCGCGCGCCGCGCAGGGCTCGGTCGGTCGGGTCCAGTTCGCGGACCGGCCGCGCAGCTCCTCGCCGGTGACCAAGCCGGATGGCCCGACGATGGCGGTAAGACGCGCGAGGAGGGAATCGGCGGCTGTCATCGGCTTGATCTCTGCGGCGGGCGCCATGTCGGGCGGGCGGCTTCGGCGCGAGCCTCTGTCATAAAATCCCGCGCGCCGCGAGGTTGCGCATCAAAGCGCGTGCGCCGAACGTCCAGGGCTCGCAGGCGTCGCAGGGGCGCATCCGGTTGACGAGCCGGCCGAGTTCCGGGCTCGCCACGACGACGCGGTCGTTCTCGACATGGGTGAAGCCGAGCCCCGGCCCGTGCCGGTCCTGGATCGGCGCGAACATTGTGCCGAGCAGCAGGATCGCCCCGTCCGGATAATCGTGCGTGCGCCCCATCAGAGCGCCGACCAGCTCCTCCGGGTCGCGGCTGATCTCGGCGAGCGGCGAGGTGCCCTCCATCCGGAACCCGTCGGTGCCGGTCACTTCGAGGGTCACGGTGGTGCGCCGGATATCGTCCAGGCTGAAGGTCTTGTCGAACAGCCGCAGGAACGGGCCCAGCGCGCAGGAGGCGTTGTTGTCCTTCGCCTTGCCGAGGAGCAGCGCCGACCGGCCCTCAAAATCGCGCAGGTTCACGTCGTTGGCGAGGGTCGCCCCGACGATGGCTTGCTTGGACGACACCGCCAGGGCCACTTCCGGCTCGGGGTTGTTCCAGTGCGAATCCGGATGAAGCCCGGCATCGGCGCCGCAGCCCACCGCCGAGAGCGGCTGGGCCTTGGTGAAGATCTCTGCGTCCGGCCCGATCCCGACCTCGAGATACTGGCTCCAGGCACCCTGGGCGACCAGTACGTCCTTCAGCGCCATCGCCTCGGCCGAGCCGGGTTTCAGCCGGCGCAGGTCGCGGCCGACCAGGCGCTCGACCTCGGCGCGGATCGCCGCAGCGGCCGCGAGATCCCCCCGGGCCCGCTCCTCGATGACGCGCTCCAGCATGGAGGTCGCGAAGGTGACGCCGGCGGCCTTCAGCGCCTGGAGATCCACCGGGGCGAGCAGCCAGGGCTGCCCGGGATCGCGGCTGTCCGGCGGGGTGTTGGCCACGATCGCGTCGAGGCTTCCGAGATCCGCGCCGTCGGCGGCCCGCAGCGCGACGGCCGAGTCGGGTGTCTCGCACAGGTCGCTGACCGTCGCGAACCGGGCGGTGATGTCGATCGCCCGCAGATCGCCGTCTGAATCCGCGCGGATCGCCACCACGCTCGGACCCCCGACATCCGGGCGCCACACCCGCCCGACCAGCGCCCCGCGACCGGCATCGTCGGGCAGGATCTCGCGGGCGGTCAGACCGGATAATGCCATGCTGTCCTCATGCGTCAGGGCCTATCGCTGCGCCACATCCCGACCGGTCCCTGCCGGAAGGCCCGGCTCAGCGGGGCCGATACGGGCCCGCTTTAGCACCCGCTGTCGATTCGGGTCCCGGCAGGATGTTTCATGCCGGCGGTGTCGTCACCGTCGTCCCCGCCTTCAGCTTCACACGGGAAAGCGGCTGACAGAAGCGCGATATGATTCAAAATTCAGGTTCTGCCGACTTGCTTTCCGGCATCGGCTCTATTGTACTGTTCGGACAGGAGTCGGCGTTAGAGCGACCCTGATTGGGAGGAAGCATGGCCTCGGTGGGAATCCGCGAGGTCCGCAAGGCTTTCGGGTCGACGAACGTCCTGCACGGCGTGTCTGTGGACATCCGGGACGGGGAGTTCGTGATCCTGGTCGGGCCTTCGGGCTGCGGAAAATCGACCTTGCTCCGGATGATTGCCGGCTTGGAAAATATCTCCGGCGGCGAGATCCGTATCGGCGAGCGTGTCGTCAATGATGTCCCGCCCAAAGAGCGGGACATCGCCATGGTGTTTCAGAACTACGCCCTCTATCCGCACCTCACGGTGCGCGAGAACATGGCGTTCTCCATGCGGATCCGGAAGGCGCGGGCCGCCGAGATCGACGAGCGCGTCAGCAAGGCGGCGCAGATCCTCGGGCTGACCCATCTCCTCGACCGCTATCCGCGGCAGCTCTCCGGCGGGCAACGCCAGCGCGTGGCCATGGGCCGGGCGATCGTGCGCGACCCGCAGGTCTTCCTGTTCGACGAACCGCTCTCGAATCTCGACGCGAAGCTGCGCGTGGCGATGCGCACCGAGATCAAGGAGCTGCACCAGCGCCTGAAGACCACGACCATCTACGTCACCCACGACCAGATCGAGGCCATGACCATGGCCGACCGGATCGTGGTGATGCATGACGGCGTAGTCGAGCAGATCGGCCCGCCGCTGGAACTCTACGACCGGCCCGACAACCTGTTCGTGGCCGGCTTCATCGGCTCCCCGGCGATGAATTTCGTGCCCGGGACGGTGCGCCGGAACGGCCGCTTGGTCTTCGCCGCCGAGACCGGCCTGATCATCCCCTTGACCGAGGCGCCGGTGGGCGCCGAGGGCCGCAAGCTGGTCCTCGGATTGCGGCCGGAGCATTTCGACCTGGCGCCCGATGGGATCGCCGCCGAGGTCGTCGTGGTCGAGCCGACGGGCTCCGAGACGATGCTGGCGGTGCGGGCCCAGGGCCAGGACTTCACCTGCGTGCTGCGCGAGCGCGTGAGCGAGGGGCCGGGCGAGACCGTCCACCTGCGGCCGAACCGCGTGCACTTCTTCGATGCCGAGACGGGCCGGCGCCTGCCGACCTGACCGCACCCGATCCCCGTCGCCGAGCCGGGCTTGCTTCGTTCCCGGCGGGCCGATCCATCCAGGGAGTGACGCCACGATGCCCAAACTCGACCGCCGTTCCCTCCTGACGGGGGCCGCCGCGACCGGCCTCGCCGCCGGCGCCGACCTCCTCGGCTTCGCCCGGGCCTGGGCCCAGACCGCCGAGTGGAAGCCGGAGCCCGGCGCCAGCCTGTCGATCCTGCGCTGGAAGCGCTTCATCCCCAGCGAGGACGAGGCGTTCCTGCGCATGGTCGACGCCTTCACCAAGGCGACCGGCGTCAAGGTGTCGGTGACCAACGAATCCTTCGACGACATCCAGCCCAAGGCCTCCGTCGCCGCCAATACCGGGCAGGGGCCGGACATGGTTTGGGGCCTGTTCTCGTTCCCGGCCCTGTTCCCCGACAAGTGCCTGCCGCTGGAGGATGTGGCGGAGTCGCTGGCCAAGAAATACGGCCCCTGGTTCCCGTCGGCGGAGGCCTACGGCAAGGTCAAGGGCAAGTGGATCGCGATCCCGGTCGGCTTCAACGGCGGCTATCCGAACTACCGCATCTCGGCGATGCAGAAGGCCGGGTTCAGCAAGTTCCCCGAGGATACCGCCGGCTTCCTCGAACTGTGCCGGGCCCTCAAGAAGAACAACACGCCGGCAGGTTTCGCCCTCGGGCACGCCACAGGCGACGCCAACACCTGGTGCCACTGGGCGCTCTGGTCCCATGGCGCCAACCTGGTCGACGCCAACGAGAAGATCGTCATCAACTCGCCGGAGACCGCCAAGGCGCTGGAATACGTCAAGGCGATGTACGAGACCTTCGTGCCAGGGACCGTGTCCTGGAACGATTCCTCCAACAACAAGGCGTTCCTGGCGGGCGACCTTTACCTGACGCATAACGGCATCTCGATCTACGCCGCCGCCAAGAAGGACAACCCGAAGCTCGCCGAGGATATGGACCACGCGGTCTGGCCGATCGGCCCGGCCGGCAAGCCCACCGAGTTCCAGCTCGCCTTCCCGATCCTGGCGTTCAAATACTCGAAGGCGCCCAATGCCTGTAAGGCGTTCATCAGTTTCATGATGGAGGCGTCGAACTACAATCCCTGGCTGGAAGCCGCACAGGGCTACCTGTGCGAGCCGCTGTCGAACTACCCGAAGAACCCGATCTGGACGAGCGATCCGAAGAATGCGGTGTTCGCCGAAGCGGGACGGCGTTCGCGGGCGGCCGGCGGCCTGGCGCCCGTCAGCGAGCGCGTCGCCGCGGTCCTGGCCGACTTCGTCGTGGTCGACATGTTCGCCAGCCACTGCACCGGCCGCGAGGACGTGAAGACCGCGATCCGCAACGCCGAGCGCGCCGCCCAGCGCATCTTCCGCAACACCTGAACGCGGTGGGACGCGGGGCTTGCCCGCGGCCATGACCCCGAGGCGAATCCATGGCGCATACGGCCCTGACACAGCCCGCCCCGCTGGCGATGCCGACCCGCTCGGCCTGGCAGCGCCTGCGCGCCAGCCGCGGCTGGGCGGGCTTCTGGTTCATGCTGCCGACCGCGCTGATCCTCGGCCTGTTCCTCGCCTATCCGCTGCTGAAGGGTATCTGGCTGTCCTTCACCAATACCCGGATCGGCCGGGAGGGCGTCTTCATCGGCCTGGAGAACTACACCTGGCTCTGGGACGACGACGTCTTCTGGCTCTCGGTGTTCAACACCTGCCTGTACACGGTGGTGGCCTCGGTGGTGAAGTTCGGCGTCGGCCTCTATCTCGCGCTGCTGCTGAACAAGAACATGCCGTTCAAATCGATCATCCGATCGATTGTGCTGATCCCGTTCGTCGTGCCCACCGTCCTGTCGGCGATCGCGTTCTGGTGGATTTTTGACAGCCAGTTCTCGATCATTTCCTGGTCGCTGCGCCATCTCGGGATCATCGACGGCAACATCGACTTCCTCGGCGAGCCCAGCATGGCGCGGGCTTGCGTAATCTTCGCGAATATCTGGCGCGGCGTGCCGTTCATCGCGATCACGCTGCTGGCCGGGCTGCAGACGGTCTCGCCCTCGCTCTACGAGGCCGCGACACTGGACGGCGCCTCGAACTGGCAGATCTTCTCACGCATTACCCTGCCGCTGCTGACGCCGATCATCGCCGTGGTGATGACCTTCTCGGTGCTGTTCACCTTCACCGACTTCCAGCTGATCTGGGCCATGACCCGGGGCGGCCCGGTCAATGCCACGCACCTGATGGCGACCCTGTCGTATCAGCGCGGCATCCTCTCGGGGACGCTCGGCGAGGGCGCCGCGATCGCCACCGCGATGGTGCCGTTCCTGCTCGCCGCGATCGGCATCTCGTGGTTCGGCCTGCAGCGCCGGGCCTGGCAATCCGGGGGAACCGACCGATGAGCGCGCCCGCTCCGCCCGCCCATGCCGACCCGCGCCTCGCGCCCGTCATCGCCGCGCGCCCGGCCGGGCTCACCGACGACAGCGAGGGGATGGCCTATCTCGAGCGTCTGCCCCGGCGGCTCGTGACCACCTACCTGCCGCTCCTGATCATCCTCGTGGTGCTGCTGTTCCCGTTCTACTGGATGGCGCTGACGGCGATCAAACCGGACGAGCAGCTGATCGACATGGAGCGGTTCAACCCGTTCTGGGTGGTCGAGCCGACGTTCAAGCACATCAACAAGCTGCTGTTCGAGACGCAGTATCCGCGCTGGCTCTGGAACACGATGTACGTGTCGGTGGCCGCCACCGTGCTGTCGCTGTTTGCCAGCGTGCTGGCCGCCTATGCCTGCGTGCGCATCCGCTTTAACGGAGCGGGCTGGGTCGGCGCCGCAATCTTCCTGGCCTACCTTGTGCCCCCCTCGATCCTGTTCATCCCGCTCGCCACGATCGTCCAGGCCTACGGCCTGTTCGACTCGCCGATCGCCCTGATCCTGGCCTACCCGACCATCCTGATCCCGTTCTCGACCTGGCTCCTGATGGGCTACTTCAAGACCATTCCGTACGAGCTGGAGGAATGCGCGCTGATGGACGGCGCGAGCCGGTGGCAGATCCTGACCAAGATCATCCTGCCGCTCGCCTTCCCGGGCCTGATCTCGGCCGGGATCTTCTCGCTGACGCTGTGCTGGAACGAGTTCATCTACGCGCTGACCTTCCTGTCCTCGACCCAGAACAAGACCGTGCCGATCGCGGTGGTCAGCGAGTTCGTGGACGGCGACGTCTATAAGTGGGGCTCGCTGATGGCCGGCGCCCTGCTCGGCTCCCTGCCGCTGGTGATCCTCTACTCGTTCTTCGTCGAGTATTACGTCTCCGCGCTCACCGGCGCCGTAAAGGAATAGCCCGCGCGGCTTCGGGGCGTGGGAAACCCGGCGGCGGCCGTTGCGCCGCCGGCCGCGATTGCCCAGACAATCCGCTGTCAGACCGTGCAGCGAGAGCTGCGGACGGAGATCGCAGAAGGTCGCGCCATGGCCCATTTCATCGAGACCCGCGCCAGCCTGGTCACCGACGCCATCGCGGGGCTTCTGGCCGCCGGCGGCGGTCGCCTCGCGCGGCTCGACGGCGATCCGGGAATCCGCGTCGTGCTGCGGTCCGAGCTGGATCCCGGCAAGGTCGCGGTAATCTCGGGCGGCGGCTCCGGCCACGAGCCGGCCCATGCCGGCTTCGTCGGGCCGGGCATGCTCAGCGCGGCGGTGTGCGGAGATGTCTTCGCCTCGCCGAGCGTCGATGCGGTGCTGGCCGGCATCCTGGCGGTGACCGGGCCGGCCGGGTGCCTGCTGATCATCAAGAACTACGCGGGCGATCGGCTGAATTTCGGCCTCGCCGCCGAGCGCGCCCGGGCGCTCGGAAAGAAGGTCGAGACCGTGATCGTGGCCGACGACATCGCCCTGCCGACGGCAAAGCAGCCCCGGGGCGTGGCCGGCACCCTGTTCGTCCACAAGATCGCGGGCCATGCCGCGGAGGCGGGCGCGCCGATGGAGACGGTGGCGGCCCTGGCCCGGCGGGTCGCGGCCTCGGCCCAGTCGCTCGGCATCGCGGTCTCGACCGCCACGATCCCGGGCTCGCCGCGCAGCGAGCGCCTCGCCGAGGGTCAGGCCGAGCTCGGCCTCGGCATCCATGGCGAACCGGGGGTCGAGCGGATCGCGCTGCCCAAGGCGGCCGATCTGGCACGGCTGATGACCGAGCGTCTCACGGGCGCCGGGCCGCTGGCCTTGCTGGTCAACAATCTCGGCTCGGCCACGGCCCTGGAGATGCAGGTCCTGACCCGGGCCGTCCTGGCCACGGAGCTCGGACGCCGTGTGCGCCTCCTCCTCGGCCCGGCGCCGCTGATGACCGCCCTCGACATGCACGGCGCATCTTTGTCGATCCTGCCGCTCGACGACGCGCTCGAAGCGGCGTTGCTCGCCCCGGTACCCATGCCGGCCTGGCCCGGCGCAACGCGCATCGCGCCGCCGGTCCTGCGCCCGCTTCCCGAAGGGCTGGCTGGCGAGACCTTCGCGCCGTCGCGCGATGTCGTGGCGGGCGCCCGGATCGCGGCTGTGGCGCGGGCGCTCATCGCCGCCGAGGGCGCGCTCAACGCCCTCGACGCGAAGGTCGGCGACGGCGACACCGGCACGACCTTCGCGGGCGCGGCCCGGGCGGTCGAGGCCGATCTCGATCGGCTGCCGCAGGCTGATTCGCCCGCCCTGTGCCGCGCGCTCGCCGAACGGATCGGCCGCGCGGTCGGCGGTTCGAGCGGCGTGCTCGCCTCGATCTTTCTCGCCGCCACCGCGGCATCGCTCTCGGACGGGGCCGCCTGGCCCGATGCTCTGGCCCAGGGTTTAGCCCGGGTACGGGATTACGGCGGCGCCGGCCCCGGCGACCGCACGATGCTCGACGCATTGATCCCCGCGCTCGGCGCCCTGAAATCCGGCGGGCTCGACGCCGCTGCCGCAGCTGCCCGCGCGGGTGCCGCCGCCACCGCCGATATGGACCGCGCCGCGACCGGCCGGTCGAGCTACCTCGCGGCTGGAGATCTTGCCGGGATTGAGGATCCGGGAGCGGCCGGGGTCGCGGTGGCGTTCGAGGCGCTGGCGGAAGCGGGGTGACGTTTCACCTCACGCACGAAGCTTCGTCCGTACCGGGAGGCGACCGACCCAGCGCGTTTTGTGCTTTTCGGACCTGCGGCCGAACCTCAACGAACACGGCGCTCATCGAGAGCGATGCGAGCCGTAGCCCTCAAGCGAGACCATCGTGCAAACCTGCCTGATCCTCGACGACTACCAGGAGGCCGCGCTCGGCCTCGCCGATTGGGCGCGCCTGTCCGATCGGGTCGCGGTCTCGTCCATCACCGATCACGTCGCCGATCAGGACGCTCTCGTCGCCCGGATCGATCAGGCCGAGATCCTGGTGATCATGCGCGAGCGCACGCCCTTCCCGGCGGCTCTGCTGCCGCGGCTGAAGCTGCTGGTCACCAGCGGCATGCGCAACCTCGCAATCGATGTGGCAGCGGCGCGGGCACAGGGCGTCACGGTCTGCGGCACGGAATCGAGCCCGACGCCGCCGACGGAGCTGACCTGGGCGCTGATCCTCGGTCTCGCCCGCCACCTGCCGCTCGAGAACAGGAACCTGCGGGACGGAGGACCGTGGCAGAGCACGGTCGGGACCGATCTCGCCGGGGCGACCCTGGGCCTCCTCGGGTTGGGCAAGATCGGCACGCGGGTCGCTGCAATCGGCCGGGCTTTTGGCATGCGGGTAATCGCCTGGAGCCCGAATCTGGACGACACCCGGGCCGCAGCCGCCGGAGTCGAGCGTGCCGAAACCAAGGAGGACCTGCTGGAAGCGAGCGACGTCGTCTCCATCCATCTGGTGCTCGGCGACCGGACGCGCGGGCTTCTCGGCGATGCGGAGCTGCGCCGGATGCGCCCGAGCGCCATCCTGGTGAACACGTCACGCGCGCCGATCGTCGATCAGGCCGCCCTGGTCGGGGCCCTGGAGGAGGGCCGGATCGCGGGGGCGGGGCTCGACGTGTTCGAGACGGAGCCGCTGCCGGCCGACAGCCCGTTCCGGCGCCTGCCGAACGTCCTGGCGCTGCCGCATGTCGGCTACGTCACGCGCGACAATTACCGGACGTTCTTCACCCAGGCTGTCGAGGATATCGAGGCGTATCTCGCCGGTTCCCCGATCCGGTTGCTGGGCTGATTCTAGCTGGACCGCGGGTCGAGAGCATCGGCCAAGCCGTCGCCGAGCAGCGTCAGGGCGACCAGGGTGGCGATCAGGAAGGCGGCCGGGCCAGCCAGCATGTGCGGGGCCGACTCGATCGACCGGGCGCCCTCGGCGATGAGGACGCCCCAGCTCGTTTGCGGCTCCTGAACGCCGAGCCCGAGGAAGGAGAGAAAGCTCTCCAGCAGGATCACCTGCGGCACCAGCAGGGTCGCGGCCACCGCCACTGGCCCGAAGGTGTTCGGCACGATGTGGCGCAGGATGATGCGGGGCGTCCCGAGCCCGAGAGCGCGGGCGGCGCGGACGAAGTCGCGCTCGCGCAGCGACAGGGTCTGTGCCCGGACGATGCGGGCCATATCGAGCCATTCAACGGCGCCGATCACCACCAGCATCAGCGTGAGGCTCGCCCGGAAGAAGACCAGCAACAAAATGACGAAGAACACAAAGGGCAGGGCGTAGAGCACGTCGACCAGCCGCATCATCACGGCATCCACGGCGCCGCCGATGAAGCCGGCGGTGGCGCCGTAGCCGACGCCGATGAGCAGCGCGACCAGGGTGGCGGTGAGCCCGATGAGCAGCGAGACCCGTCCGGCCACGAGGCAGCGGGTGAGCAGGTCGCGGCCATGCACGTCGGTGCCGAGCGGGAAATACAGGCGCCGCACCGGCACCGCCACGACGAGACGGTGGCCGCCCTCCGGGTCGGCGATCACCCGCGGCTCCCCGAACAGGTCGGAGCGCGGCAGGTAGACGAGGCTGCGCCGGTCCACCCCCGCCTCGGCACTCAGCGTGAGCCGCAGCGCCTCGCCGTCGCGGGCTACGTCGTCGAGGCGGGCGCGCATCCGGAAGGCGAGGCGTTCGAGGGCGGGGCGCAGATGGTCCGGATTGGGCTGCGCTGCCAGGCCGGCCGGGAGCTGGCGCAGATCCGGGTAGGCGCGCGTCGGATCATGTCCGGTCAGCGCCGGACCGAACAGGCAGGCCAGGGCAATCAGGGTCAGCACGGCCAGGGAGGCCATCGCGACGCGCTGGCGGGCGAGGCGCGACAGCGTCCGGGCAGCCGGCCCGGCCATGAGACGGCCAGCCCTCATGCGGCACGCCGCAGGCGCGGATCGAGCCAGGCGCAGGCGAGGTCGGCGATCAGGTTGAGGGCGATCACCAGGGCCGCCACCAGCAGGACGGTGCCCATCACCAGCGTGTAGTCGCGGTTGAGCGCGCCCTCGACGAAGTAGCGCCCGATCCCGGGCAGGCCGAAAATCGTCTCGACGACCACGGATCCGGTGAGCAGCGCCGCCGCCAGGGGCGCCAGGTAGGCCACCACCGGCAGGAGCGCGCCGCGCAGGGCGTGCCGGGTGATGCGCGCCGGCGGCAGGCCGAGGCTGCGCATGGTCCGCACCGGCTGGGTGCGCAGGACTTCCCCGAGCGAGGCCCGCGTCAGCCGGGCCAGCGCGCCGACCTGCGGCAGCGCCAGGGTTACCACCGGCAGGACCAAGTGGCTCGGCGCACCGCCATCCCATCCGCTGAGCGGCAACCAGCGCAGGCTCAGCCCGAACACGATCTGCAGCAGCGGCGCCACGACGAAGTTCGGCAGCGACAGGGTCAGCGCCGCCCCGAGGCCGAGCAACCGGTCGAGGGCACCGCCCCGCCGGAGCGCCGCGACGGTCCCGAGCCCGACGCCTAAACAGGCGGCCAACGCGAGCGCCAGCGCCCCCAGGGTGGCCGAGACCGGCAGGCCCCGGGCGATCAGGTCGAGGACGCTCATGTCGCGGAACGAGAAGGACGGCCCGAAATCGCCCCGCGCCAGGGCCGCTAGGTAGCGGGCGAACTGCACGAGCAGCGGCTGGTCCAGGCCGTAGACCCGACGCAGGTTCTCCATGGCGGCCGGCGCAAGGGGACGTTCCAGATCGAATGGGCCGCCGGGCGCGAGCCGCATCAGGAAGAAGCTGACAGCCACGACCACGAACAGCGTCGGTACCGATTGCGCGAGCCGCCGCAGGATGAAGCGGATCACGCGTCGAGCCTCAGGAAACGGGTCGGCGCGGCGTTGCGGACGTTCGGTGTGTAGCCGTGCAGCCGCGGCGCGATCAGCGCCTTCGACCGGTAATGCATCAGCGGGATCCAGGGGAGTTCGCGCAGCGCGATCGTCTCGGCTTCGTACATCAGGTCGGCGCGGCGCCCGAGATCGCGTTCCGACCCGGCCCTGGCCAGCAGCGCGTCATAGGCCGTGTTCGACCAGCGGCCGGCATTCAGCCCGTCATTGCCCGTCTGGAGCAGGAACAGGAAATTCTGCGGGTCCGAATAGTCGGCGATCCAGGCGTAGCGGGCAACATCGAAGGCGCCGCCATCGCGCAGATACGCGAAATGGGTCTTGGCATCGGTGTAGACGAACCGGGTCTCGATCCCAAGGTCGCGCCAAATCTCGGCGATTGCCACCGCGGTGTTGCGGTTGTTGTCGCTGACGTTGAACCGGTACTCCACACTCAGCGGCCGTCCGGGGCCGAAGCCCGCCTCCGCCAGCAGGCGGCGCGCCTCGGCCTCATGTTCGATCGGCAGGCCCTGCCGACCTTCCGTCTCGGGGGGCGCGCGGTAATTGTCGATTCCCGGCGGGCAGATGGAGTAGGCCGGGCTCATGGTGCCGCCGTAGAGCCCGTCGGCCAGGTATTCACGGTCGATGAGCAACGACAGGGCCCGGCGGACCCTTCGGTCCGAGAAGGGGGCCTTGTGGGTGTTGACGACCAGGGCTTCGAGGCCGAGCGACGGGCCGAGAACCACCTGGGTACCGAAGCGGCGGCGCAGGTCGGCGATCTGGTCGACCGGCACATCGGACAGTGAGTCGAGCTCCCCGGCGGCGAAGCGCCGGACGGCGCTTGCCAAGTCCGACATGGGCAGGAAGGCGACAAGCCGGATTGCGATCGCGCCCGCCTCGGGATGGTGCGGATTGACCTCCAGGGTGATGCCGCCGCCCGGCACCCGGTCGACCAGCCGATAGGGGCCGTTGGTCACGAAGTTGCCTGGCCGGGTGGAGGAGTCGCCGTAGCGTTCGACCGAGGCCCGGTGCACCGGCACGGCGGTCTGGTGGGTCAGAAGCTCGAGAAAGTAGGGCGTCGGCTGCTCGAGGGTGATTGTAAGCCGGAGCGGCCCCTCCGCGATGACCCCGAGAGCGTCGTCTCCGGTCTGCCCGCGATTGACCCCCGCAGCCCCGCGGATCGGGAACAGGATCTCGGCGTATTTGGCCCCCGTGGCCGGGGCGAGGATGCGGCGGAACGCGTAGACGAAGTCGTCGGCGGTCACAGGTTCGCCCGTCGACCAGCGGCCGTCGGGGCGCAGGTCGAACCGGAAGGTCAGGCCATCCTCGGAGACGGTCCAGGACCGCGCGGCGCCCGGGATGATCGTCCCGTGATTGTCGTACGTGACCAGGCCGTCGAACAGATCCCGGAGGATATGCGCCTCCGCCACCGTGGACGAGCGGTGCGGGTCGAGGGTCTCAGGATCGGCATCGTTGCCGCGCCGGTAGAGCCCGGATTCGCCGGCATAAGCGGGCCGCACGGCCGCGAGGGCGGTGGCGCCGGCCAGCCACTCGCGCCGGCGGATCGCCATCCTCAGGCGCCGGTCTCGGGCATCAGGCCGGCCGCCTCGATCCCCGCCACCGCGCAGATCTCGTCGTTGTCGGAGGTGTCGCCGGAAATGCCGACCGCGCCGAGCAGCCGCCCTTCGCGGGAGCGGATCAGCACGCCGCCCGGGACCGGCACGAGCGCGGCCGGGCCGGCGACGTGGCTCACCGCGGCGACGAAATAGGGCTGCGCTTCGGCCCGGGCATGGATCGCCCGGGAGCCGAGGCCCAGTGCCAGGGCGCCGTTGGCCTTGCCGCTGGCGATCTCGGCCCGGCGCAGAGACGTGCCGTCCTCGGCCGCGACGGATTTGAGCGCGCCGCGGGCGTCGTACACGACCACCGCCATCGGCTTCAATCCGCGGGTCCGGGCTTCACGCAGGGCGGTGTCCACGATGCTGCGGGCGGCCTCGAGCGTCAGGTCGATCATCGGATTCCACGGTCTGTCGCCGCTCCGGGCGGCACGCTCACGTTTAGAGGATCGGGATGGGGCGGGTCCACCATGCGGACGGCTCCCGGCTTCGAGCGGATTGCCGTCGCGGACCTGCGGCCGTCGCGTGAAAGGGCCTAGTCCAGGCGCTAATCGCCGATCTTTGGAGCGCCGAGCAGACGGAAGGCCGGGATCCCGCGGAGGCGCAAAGACGTGACACGGTGTGTCACGCGGCCAGGCCTCGACGTGAGGCACAGGTCTCTGATCTTGTTGCAGGCGATTCGCATTGAGCGACGATGCCAAACCGCGCACATTGCTTTCAATGACTAGGAATTGCCGACGATACGCGATCGTAGCTTAGGAAAGACTTAAAATAGTAAGAAATCACAGCGATAGAAGATGTACGCAGCAGCACATTTGGCGGTTGATCTTATCTACCGAATGCTTCCGGCCTACGGCGCCATCGCCGCCGGGTTCTGTGTCGGACGTTTGTCGAGTTGCGACTGGATCCGGCACCTGTCCAGCCTGCTGATGTACGTCCTGATCCCGCTGGTTGTGTTCAAGAACGCCCTGGCGCTGAACGTCGGTGCGGCCATCGGCAATGTCGCCCTGTCGATGACCTTCAGCACCCTCATGGTGCTGTGCGCGGCTCTGATCGTACCGCGCTGCAAGACCGACGTTCCCCGGCGCCTGGCGTTCTGCGCGTTCAGCTACACCAATATCGGCTGGTTCGGGATCCCGACCGGGCTGGTCCTGTTCGGCCCCAAGAGCCTGCCGATCCTGGTGATGGCCTATGTCGGCGGGCTGATCTTCGGCAACACGGTGGGCTTCTATTTCGTGGCGCGCGACCGGTTCTCGGTCCGGATGAGCCTCTGGAAGGTCGCGACGACTCCGGCCCTATATGCGTTCGGTGCCGGGCTTGCCGGTCAGGCGCTCGGATTGCGCGACCTGCTGCCGCCCGACGCCGATGCACCGTTCCGTGTGGTGACCCTGATGATGTCGGGTTGCGGCATGATGGTGGTCGGGCTGGGGGCCAGTCAGGTCCGCTTCACCGCCGCCGCGATCCGCGGGACGCTGCAGCTGGTGATCTGGCGGCACATTGCATCGGTCTTCGCGATCATCGCCGTCATCGACCTGTTCGCCGCTCTGGGAGCCCCCGTCGCGCCGGACAACCTCAACACCGTGCGCCTCCTCGGGCTTCTGCCGATCGCAGGCAATGTCGTGGTCTTCGCGGCCCAATTGCGCAGCGACGTGGCGGCGGCATCCCTGATCGTCGCGCTCTCGACGGCCATCTCGACGATCACCGTCTTGTGCTGGGGCGTCCTTCTCCACCTCGTCTAGGGAGCCTTGGGTCCCGGTCCCGCCGCCCGATCGAAGGGAAACCGCCAAGCTGCCGCAGCGCCGTGTTTCCGGCTTGTCTCCGGCTCCGGCGGACGGCATGTCTCGACGCCGCCGCAAGGCGTTCACGGGAGATGGCGGACCTTTGTCTCAGACAGGCGCGCGCGGTATCGCGGTTGGGCGGGACGGATGGCTCTTCTGGGTCGGCCGGACCAACGAGCTGGTCGATCTGTATGCGGATTCTCCGGCCTCTCGCCGTCTGCTCCGCCGCTGGGTTAGGCTGGTCGAAACCCGCGTCCGTCGGACGCGCGCGCTCGGCGCGACCTACGTCCACGCCATCGTGCCGGAGAAGATCGCGATCCATGCGGACACGCTGGACCGGCCGTTCCCGAACCTGGCCGATCCGCCCGGCCTGCGGCTCGGCCGGCTCCTCGCATCCGGTACGGAAGCCCGACTGGTCGATCTCTACGGGCCCCTGCAGGCGGCGCGCGCCGAGGGACCGGTCTACCTACAGACCGACACGCACTGGAACCATCGGGGCTACATCGCCGCCTATCGGGCGCTGTGTGCCGCGCTCGGCGTCACCCCGGCCGCGCATGTTCTCGAGGCAACCGGCGAGACCGCGCGCTTCGTGTTCGACCTCGGCGGCAAGCTCAAGCCGCCGGTGGACGAAGCCTATGTCGCCCACGCCTTTCAACGCAGCGCACACCGCAGCGAGGCCAACGCGCTGGTCCAGCTGCGCGAGACCGGCCGCGTCGCCGGCCGGGGCGGCTTCTTCGTCGGGTCGCGCGCCGTGATGCGCAACCCCGAGGCTGCGGATTCAAGGCGCGTGGTCCTGTTCGGCGATTCCTACGTGTTCGACCAGGGGCCGCGCCTCACCGCGATGCTGGCCGAAAGTTTCCGGGAGGTGCACGCGATCTGGTCTGCGGAGATCGACTGGGCCTACGTCGCCGCCGTGAAGCCCGACCTCGTCGTCTACGAGATCGCCGAGCGCTTCCTGCGGCGCGTACCGACTGACCGATTCTCCGTCGACGCTTTCGCCGAGCGTCGGGTGCGGCGGGAACTGAACCCCACCCTCATCGACCGGCTGCGCGCCCGCCTGCGGCTGCGCTGACATTCCGAATCCACGCTCACGCGGTGCCGGACGGCGTCTCGCCCCTATCGTTTCGGCCGGCCCCACCGTCCGGAGCGCATCACGGCCGACGCAAAGCGCCCTACGTCATCTGCCACATGACCACCTCGGTTGACGACGGGAGCAAGGCCCGCCGCTGGAAGACCCTCGACGCCGACAGCCACTACGAACGCGTCCACGACGCGCTGAGGGGCGACGCCTGGATGTGCGGACAGGTCACCATGCAGGGCTACGCCGACAGCGCCCCTCCGCTGCCGGAGCCGTTCCATGGGCGGCCGGTGCAAGCTCGCTCTGACGACCTGCGAGCCCTTGCCGGGTGGTGTCGTGTGCCTACGCTACCGGCTCACGCCTGTGGTCGCGGCGGGACGGGACTAAGGGTCTCTAGGAACGCGTCGTAATCCGCGGTTACGTCGTCCAGCCGCTCGAAATGCGGAAACGCGCCCGTCGGCAGGCTGAAGACGCGCCAGTTCGGCCGGCCGGCGACCCGGGGCACCAATCGGTAATCGACGAAGTCGCCGCGGCGTCCGTGCACCATCCAGACTGGCAGGCGCAGCTCTTCGTAGAGCCGCGTCGAATCCGTCGGGAACAGGTGGCCGGCGATGAAGCAATAGGGGGCATGCTCGGCGCCGGGCTGGTGCGCCGAGGCATGGTCGTAGGCGAACAGGCCTTCGTCGATGTCCTTCGAGCCGAACGTCTTCTGCAGGAAGAAGCGCATGCTCGGCCGCGAGGCCAGGGCGTCGAACAGGGGCCGGCCGAACGGCGGCCGGTCGAGCAGACTGCGCAGGGCGTCGCGGCCGCGGTGACCGTCCGGTGGCCCCTCGCCGGACAGCCGCGCATCGAAACCCGTCGGGCTGATCAGGCCGAGGCTGCGGTAATCGTCCGGCCGTTCTACGGCGGCACGAGCCAGGTAGGAGCACGACAATGACAGCGCCAAGGCGTCGATCGCGCTGCCCCGATGCCGGCTGCGGATCTCTGCGACAGCCGCATGGATCGCCTCGACCATGAGGCGCGGTGTGTAGCGCCGGCGCGAGCGTTCGGAGAAGCCGAAGCCCGGCAGGTCCAGGGCATAGGCCGGACGCGAGGCTCGGTAATGCTTGTAGAGCGGGCGGACCTCATAGGCGTTCGCGGCCGCGTTGATCGAGTGGATCAGGAGCAGCGGTACGCCCGCCTGATCGCGCGAACCGTAGAGCGCGATTTCGCCGGCACGCTCGGTCGCGAGCGTCTCGAGCTGGCCGGGCAGGGCGGGGGGCAGGTCCATGTGGTGGTTCACGGCGAACCGGCTCCACCCGATCAAGCCGGCGGCCGATCCGAGGAAGGTCAGGAAAGCCGCGATCCCGTAGGAACCGGCGCGACCCTTCTCGCGAGGTTGACGGCTCATGGGCTCCAAACCTCGGTAGGTCCCGGCCCGGACAGCGCGGGGCGCCCGAAGAGGGGAGAATGTGCCGTCGTATCAGGATGTATGGCCGGCCAGGCTGCCCGAAGTCAGGGCGGGTACCCGTTCGGCCGGGCGGATCGGGCTGATCTCTCGACCCGCCGCCTCGCGGAAGAACTCCACCGTTGCCGGATCGTTGCGCCAGCCCTGGACCCGCTGCGAAACCAGGGCCTCGCGCGGGCGCCGGTCGTAGTTCGCATAGGCCGCGGCCACGAATTCCGCCCGGTTCATGGTGCGTGCGGGGCCCGAGCGGCGCGTCTCGGCCTTGAAGAACAGGGCGCTTCCGGGAACGCCGTAATGGGCGGCGATCTCGGGATAGACCGGCCAGCTGCCCTGGCCGCCGAGATCGTCGGGCACGAACGCGTCGAGGTCGCATTCGGGATAGGGCACGCCGGACTTGGTCAGGAGCCCGCGGGCGAGATCGGCCACCACGTACAACTTCGTGTGGTTGATCGAGTGCATGAAGCAGCCCCGCCGCGCCCAGCGCGTCAGGTGCGTGTCGAGATCGTACTGCGCTTGGGCGCCGAGCCCGCGCAGGTAGGAGACCGACTCGTTCCAGAGGTCGAAATAGCCCAGGCGCTCGAAGACCGGCTCCGCGAACAGGCGCAGAGCCTGCGCCTGCGAGAAGCCCGCCAGATAGGCGTAGAGCGTGATCGCCGAGTGGGAATGCCCCATCGGCCCCGAGATGAGCCCGTTAAGCGAGACGGCATCCTGCACGCCGACATGGATCAGGTCGGGATGGTAAGCGCCGAACACGATGGTCGGGATCAGGCGGACCTTCGGGTGCGTCCGGAACCGGTCAATCGTGCCGCCGTCCTTGAACCGCGGCAGGTAGATGCTGGAATAGACGTGATCGTAGCCGTCGGCATGCGCCATCAGGTCGACGAGCTTCGGGAAGCGGCGGTTCGCCGTGAAGGCCGAGACGAAATCCACCTGCGCGTCCGGCAGAAGGTATCGCAGCACCTTGGCCATGGAGCCGGCCTGGCAGACTCCGACCACCAGAATGCGGGGCGAGCCCGTCCGCTTCTTCCCGATCTGCGCGAGCCGGTGCCGCACGCGCCAAAGGCTATCGACCGTCAACATGCGGCTTCTCTCGCATGTCCGCGGTCCGCGGGCAAACCGGACCGGCAGGGATCAGGCCGCTATTGGCGCGTATCGCCCGCCGCAGACCCGGTGCGATGATCGACTATGACAGTCGAGCGAAGTTGTCGTGTTTCGGGACTGATCGCTAAGCCGCCGCTCCTCCATGCCGGAATCGATCGAGCGCGGAGGATTACGATGGCCCCCACGAACGTGCCGGATGCGGTGCCGGAGATCGAGCGGGCGACGGTGCGCAGGGTCACCTGGCGCATCCTGCCGTTCTTGATGCTCGCTTATTTCATCGCGTTCGTGGACCGGGTGAATGCCGGCTTCGCCGCGCTGCAGATGAACCACGATATCGGCCTGTCGGCTGCCCAGTTCGGGCTGGGCGGCGGCCTGTTCTACGTGTCCTACGTGCTGTGCGAAGTGCCCAGCAACCTCGCCATGGAGCGGTTCGGCGCCCGGATCTGGATCGCCCGGATCATGATCACCTGGGGCCTCGTCTCGGCCGCCATGGCCTTCGTGGTCGGGCCCTTCTCGTTCTACGCGGTGCGCCTGCTGCTCGGCGCCGCCGAGGCGGGCTTCTTTCCTGGGGTGATCCTCTATCTGACCTACTGGTTCCCCCGCGCCTATCGGGGACGGATCGTGGCCGTGTTCATGGTGGCGATCCCGATCTCGAGCTTCCTCGGCTCGCCGATCTCGGCCGCGATCCTCAACACCGACGGGATGCTCGGCTTCCGCGGCTGGCAGTGGCTGTTCATCCTCGAAGCGTTCCCGGCCGTGCTGCTCGGCGTCATCGCGTTCGCGATCCTACCCGACGGGCCGGCTCAGGCACGCTGGCTCGCCCCGCAGCAGCGCGCCTGGCTTCAGGATAGGCTGTCCGCCGAGCGCGCATCGGTGGTCGACGGCCAGGCGGCGCCGGCCCGGCACCTCTCGGTCTGGCAGGTGATGCGCAACCGCTACGTGCTGGCCGCCTCGCTCATCTATGCGGGTGCCTCGGGCGCTAGCCAGTGCCTGTCGCTCTGGCAGCCGCAGATCATCAAATCCTTCGGGCTGACGAACCTGGAGACCGGGTTGCTGAACTCGGTCCCGTTCGGGATCGCCTCGGTGCTGATGATCCTCTGGGGCCGCTCCTCGGACAGGAAGCGCGAGCGGGTCTGGCACACGGCGCTGCCCCTCGGCCTGCTGGCGCTAAGCCTTGCGGCCTCGATCGCCACCGCGCAGCTGCTGCCGACGATCCTGATCTTGTGCCTCGCCGTCGCCGCGACCTACACGGTGAAGGGCCCGTTCTGGGCGCTCTCGACCGAATGGCTCTCGGCCGGCGCGGCGGCCGCCGGGATCGCGCAGATCAACGCCATCGGCAACATCGGCGGATTCGTTGGCACCTACCTGCTCGGTGTCATCAAGGACGCCACCGGCAGCTACCCGCTGGGCCTGTTGCCGCTCGTGATCCTCTCGGGGTTGGGCTGCCTAATGGTTATCGGCCTTGAGCGGGGCCGCGCCCAGGCCGCTGCGCCGGCGCGCGCGTGAGGCCGTCGGCGATTCGCTTGCGGATCCGCCGCTGCGTCGGCGTCAACCCCCGAAAAAGCTCCGTCCGACCGCGATTCGCGGCTTCCGCGAGGCCAGCGACCCGCCACAGTGCGAAATTCTTGTGGCATCGCGGCACCTTACGACACAGTGGAGATGCCGAGCCAATTACCCGATGTGATCAATATCGTCCGATCTGCCCAATGATGAAGAGCCGTCAGCATTCCTTCGGGCCGCCTGGAAGAATATCCGCATCGCATGTCAGTAAGTTTTCGTAAGATTTTCCTAGCTACCGGGCGTGTTGACAGATCAATGTCATAATGGCCTTATTGGGAGGCCCGATGTATGAAGCACCGGGTTAAAGCTCTTCCCGGCCATGATCGCCCTCGGAAGAGACGGCTCACGTTGTGTGGGCGCTAGATTTTCAAAATCTATAAAATCGGCTTTGTAGGTCTGCTGCATTGCAAATACCGATGCATGTTCGCCGCTATGGCTCCATGTGTTGACGTGTGCGCAGTATTTCGAATGTCGAACTGGAGCGCTGCCAGCCGATGTGGCTGGCAGCGTGGCAAGGCTTTCGAAAGCCCTGAATGAGTCGTGCTCGAAGTCGGGAAGGAATATAACGCCACGCCGTCAGTCTGTTGATTCGAAATTTTGTTTAGATGACTGCCAGAAGTGGCAGGTGCCGAATACCGAATGGACGGATGAAATTCGTCGAGGTTTGAACTGAAGTGGAATGGCGTGGAGCCAATCGAACGGAGTGCGTAAGATGTTCGCTGTGAGTCCTGTAGCGCCGTCCACTGTGGCTGTCGTTACGGCGCAACAGGTTGAGACGCCGGAGCGGGTCGCTGCGGTGATGGCCGGTTCGCTGCCCGTGCCCGCTGCGCTGGATCCCCGGTCGACCCACGCCCTCTCGGCGCAGACGGCGGATGCCGTCCTGTCCCTCATCCAGACGAGTGCGCCCGCCCCGAATTTCGTGGCGCCGTTCATTCACTGGGAGGAGCCCACGCAGGTCGGGAGCGGCCCAGTTCCTGTGCCGCCCACGCTCGCCGGCGATTCAGGCACGGTTGTCAGTGAGACCGAAGCGGTCGCTGCGAGTTCGCAGGGGCAGGGCGATCGCGCGAATGCTGCGGGTCCGTCGGACTCTAGCGCCGCAGCTCTCGAGACCAAGGCGATCCGCCGCGTCGAAGAGGCGGCGAAGTGGGATGCGTATCTCTACAGCATCGCCCATGCCGACAGCAGCCTGATGAGCGCGATCAGCTTCTATCTGATGTGCAACGACACGCATTATCAAGACTTCAAGTCCGAGCATCCGAGTATGGATATTCATTGGATTAGCGTCGACAACAAAAAGATCGTTTCGGTTTGGCCCAAGATAACGGATCAGTGGTTCGCGCCGCGGTAAGACCCGCTGTCGACACGGGTCCGGCCTGTCGCGAGCGGCGTCGGCGGGATGAGGCGATGACCTGCGGAGCTCGATCCGTGAGCGGTGGCTGGCCGGGTTGCCCGGCGCCAACCCCCGTCGGCGCCCGCGACGCGCGCCGCCGCGGTTTAGATCGCGGATCTTTGCCATGCACGCGGGCGCCGGTTCCCGCGTGCATGGCGCCGCCCTGTCCCACTGACGGTCCTGAAATCCGGAAGGGAGCGGACGTGCTGGCACGCGCTGGCGAAGCGTGCCTCCAAGTTAAGCCGCCTCGATCTCCGCGCTTACACTCAGCCATTCCTCCTCGGCGGCGGCCAGTGCGCTGGCGGCGTCCGCACGCATCTTGGCGATCTCGCCGGCCTTGGCGGCGTTCTCCCGGAAGGCCGTGCCGTCCTCCAGCGCTGCGTCGATCTTCTGGATCGCCGCGGTGAGCTTAGCCATCCGCGCCTCGATCGCGTCCAGGCGCTTGCGCAGCGGTGCGAGGGCCGCCCGGCGCTCGACTCCGGCGCGGCGCGCCTCGGCCTTCTGGCCGCCTGCGGGTTCGGCGTCGCGCTCGTCCTCGCGCTCGGGGCCGGACAGGACGAACCGGCGGTAATCGTCCATGTCGCCGTCGAAGGTCTTCACGGTGCCGTCGGCCACAAGCCAGAGCCGGTCCGCGCAGGCCTCGACTAGGAAGCGGTCGTGGCTCACCAGGATGACGGCGCCCTCGTAATCGTTGATCGCCTCCACCAGGGCCTGGCGGCTCTCGATGTCGAGGTGGTTGGTCGGCTCGTCGAGGATCAGCAGGTGCGGGCCGTGGAAGGCCGCGAGTCCCATGAGCAGCCGCGCCTTCTCACCGCCCGAGAGCTTCTCCACCGGCGTATCGGCCTTGTTGGCGCCGAACCCGAGCCTGGCGGTGGCGGAGCGCACCTTCGCCTCCGGCACGTCCGGCATCAGGGTCCGGACATGGGCGTAGGCGCTCTCGGCAGGCCGCAATTCGTCGAGCTGGTGCTGCGCGAAATACGCCACCTCCATCTTGGAGGATCGCCGGACCTCGCCGGCGATCGGACCGAGGCGGCCGCCGATCAGCTTGCAGAAGGTCGACTTGCCGTTGCCGTTGGCGCCGAGCAGCGCCACCCGGTCGTCGGGCGCCAAGCTAAGGTCGAGCCCGGTCAGCACGACCCGGTCGCCGTAGCCGGCCTTGACCCGCTCCATCGAGACGATCGGCGGCGACAGCGGCTTTTCCGGGCTCGGCAGGTGGATCACCGGCACGTCGTCCTCGATCAGCGCCGCGATCGGCTCCATCTTGGCCAGCCGCTTCACGCGCGACTGGGCCTGACGGGCCTTGGTCGCCTTCGCCTTGAACCGGTCGATGAAGCTCTGGAGATGCGCCCGCTCGGCATCCTGCTTCACCTTGGCCTTGGCGAGCAGCATGCGCTTCTCAGAGAGCTGCTTGGCGAAGCTGGTATAGCCACCGCGGTAGATCGTGAGCTTGCCGCGGTCGAGATGTAGGATGTGGTCGACGCTTGTGTCGAGCAGGTCGCGGTCGTGGCTGATGATAATCGCGGTGCGCGGGTAGCGCTCGAGATAGTCGTAGAGCCAGAGCGTCCCCTCGATGTCGAGGTAGTTGGTCGGCTCGTCGAGGAGCAGCAGGTCGGGCTCGGAGAACAGCACGGCGGCGAGCGCCACGCGCATCCGCCAGCCGCCGGAGAAGTCCGAGCAGGGCCGGGCCTGCGCCGCCGCGTCGAAGCCCAGACCGTGCAGGATCGCGGCGGCGCGCGCCGGCGCCGAATGGGCGCCGATATCGACGAGCCGGGTCTCGATTTCGGCGCGCCGCAGGCCGTCGGCGTGCTCGGCCTCCGCCATCAGCCGGGACCGCTCGGAATCGGCCGCGAGCACCACGGCATGCAGGGTTTCCGGGCCGGCCGGCGCTTCCTGGGCGACCGCGCCGATCCGCATGCCCTTGGGCAGGGAAACGGATTTCGCGTCGACCGACAGGTCGCCGAGGATCGCCTTGAACAACGTGGTCTTGCCGGCCCCGTTGCGCCCGACGAGGCCCACCCGCGCGCCCTCGGGAATTGAGAAATTCGCGGAATCGAGGATCAGGCGATCGCCGATGCGGTAGGTGAGGTCATGGACGCGCAGCATGGCGGCGTTCTGGCGGTCCAGGCGCGGGGAGGCAAGCGCCGTGTCAGGGCTGTCATCCCGGCACCCGTTCGGTAACCGGCTCAGGGCCGGTATCTTTATTACCGCGCTAAAATGCCGATGCACCGACAGTCGCTTTAACGGAATCGCATCACTCCGGGCCGATTGTTCGACTCATCTCTGATGCCTGTGCGGCGGACACTGGTCGAACCGCGCGATGACGGGCTCCGGAAAATTCGACGTTCGCAGTTGCCGGGCATCGCCGCCAAGGCTGGTTCGCTGGTTGGTACGCCCCACGGAGGACGTGTGATGGGAGAGGCGTTTTGGGTCGGACCGTGATCCTGACCGACGATCTCGGCCGCGGCGAGCGCCTGGTGCGCAATCTCGGGGGCGGTCCGAGCCTCGTCCTCCACGATCTCTACGGCGATGCCGAGCCGCCTGGGGACGTCGGACTGGTGATCAGCGACGTCGGCGCGCTGACCTCCGACGCCATGCTCCGTCTGCGCCGGACGCTGGCCGTCACGCGCAAGAGCGCGACGCCGTTCCTCGCGCTGATCCACGGAAATCTGGGCCGCGGCGAGATCCAGGCAACCGCCCTCGGGGCCACGCGCGTGATGCCGGCTGCGACGGCGACCGCGATGCTCGCCAAAGCGATCGCAGCAATGAGCACGCCCCTCCGCGAACCCGACGAATCCGTCGACCTGCGACGCTGCGCCGACGAGGCCCGGTCCGCCTTCGCGGCGATCTTTCGTGCCGACGCGCCGCCGCCGCCCGGGATCGTCGATGCCGGCACCACCATCGTCAACCGGGCGATCCGCGAGTCGAAGGTCCGCGACTGGCTGAATGTCGTTGCGGGCTTCGACGACGTGACGCATCGGCATTGTTTGGCGGTCGCCGGCTTGGCCGCGGCCTTCGCCCGGAGCCTCGGCCTCAACGACGCCGACGCCCATCACCTCACCAAGGGCGCGCTCCTGCACGACATCGGCAAGGCGCGGATCCCGCTCGCGATCCTGAATAAGCCGGCGCCGCTCACCCCCGCGGAGCGCGTGGAGATGGACCGACATCCGGCGATCGGCCACGCCATGCTGCTCGACGGCGGCTACGAGGCCGGAACCCTCGCCGTCGTGCGCTCGCACCACGAATATCTCGATGGGTCCGGCTACCCTGACGGGCTGCGGGGCGCCGAGATCCCGGACCTCGTCCGGTTGATCACGATCTGCGATATCTTCGCGGCGCTGATCGAGGCCCGCCCCTACAAGGCGCCGAAGCCGATCCGCGAGGCCTACGCGATCCTGGAGAAGATGGGCCCCAAGCTCGATGCCGATCTCGTCCGTGCCTTCCGGCAGGTCGCCGTCGCGTGCGAGCAGCCGAACTCTCGCGTCCTGGCCTGAACCGGCGCCGTCAGACCAGCTCCCACGCGCTGCGCTCGCGCATCAGCGCCCCGACCAGCGCGTGATTCAGCTCGTGCCCGGTGTGGAAAGCGGCCACGCGGCCTTCGACCGGATACCCCGCCAGCAGCAGATCGCCGACCAGGTCGAGGATCCGGTGACGGACGGGCTCTTCCGGTACGCGCATCCCGCCGAGGACGTGCCCGCGCCAGAGGAGCGCCGCCGAGCGCGGCGAGACCCCTTGCAGGAAGTCCCGTCCCGTGGCGCAGCCGTAGGCGCGACCGGCCATGGCGCGGACATACCGGCCGAAGCTGCGCGAGGGCGCGATCTCCCGCGCGAAGCTCTCGGGCGTGATCGCACCGGACCAGTCGAGCGAGCCGAAATGGGCGAGTGAGATATGCCCGGTGACGTGCAGGCCCGTGCCCGGTTCGATCTGGAGCCGGCGCCGCCCGTCCTCGACCGCCACCGTTCGGCGCATCCGCAGAACCCGACAGGGGGCGGGTTGCTCGACGCAGCCGACCCCTCGGATCGCGTCGCACCAGGGGATCGCGCTGCCGTCGAAGATCGGCAGCTCGTCGGCGTCGATCTCGGCGAGCACGTTGTCGACCTTCAGCGCGTGCAGGGACGCCATCAGGTGCTCGATCGTGCGGACCAGCGCCCCCTCGCGCTGGATTGCGGCGGAGAGCGGCTGCGAGACCCGATAGGGCCAGAGGGCCGGCACGTCGATCGTTTGGCCAGTCTTCAGGCGGCGGCGAAAGACAATGCCATGGCCAGCCGGCGCCGGGCAGACCCGAACGGTGGCATAGCGGCCCGAGTGCAGGCTGTGGCCTGAGCGCTCGAACGCATCGGCCAATGTCGCCTGGCACCGGCCGATCGGCGTGACCGTGCCGAAGTTCAAACCTGCGATGGTGAAGTCTTGGTGCATCGGGAATCGTCGGGCGCCGCAGCGCGGGAAATTATCCCTCTTCACCGATCCACGCTAATAAACTCCTGTTCAGCCAAGCGCGGCTTGACCGGCCCGCGCGTGGCCGTCACGATCAAATCCGCCTCATCGATCGAGCGCGGCCGGATCGGTGCGCTGCTCTGAGATGTGGGTGACTCCCGTCCCCAGAGTTGCTGGTCGGCCCCCGTCAGGGCAGGGACGGAGGCCGGGGCCGAAGGGACAGGATCGATGGCGCGGTTGGGGACGATACCCTTCTTCAAGGATCCGGGCATTGAGCTCGGTCCGTTCGAGACCCGCTGCCATTGGCGCCGCTTCGACGAGAACGAGGTGCTGGTCGACTTCGACGACATCTCCACGGACGTCTACTTCATCGCTTCCGGCGAAGTGCGCATCCTCAACCGGACCCAGTCCGGCAAGGAGGTGATCCTCGGCGAGATGCGCGGCGGGGCGTTCTTCGGCGAGCTCGCCGCCATCGACGGGATCGGCCGTTCGGCCAACGTCACGGCCCTGACCCGCGGCGAGGTCTGCGTGGTGCCGGCCGCGGTGTTCCGCCAGATGGTGTTCGCCTCCGAGGCGATCGCCGACCGGCTGTTCCGGCTGCTCGCCAAGCGCGTGCGCGAACTCAACACCCGGCTCATGGAGCATGCGCTCCTCGACCTGAAGCATCGGCTTTACGCCGAGTTGCTGCGCCTCTCGGTGCCGCGATCGGGCACGTCCGGCGAGCGGGTCGTGTCGCCGCCGCCCTATCACCACGTCTTGGCCGCCCGGATCGGCTGCCGCCGCGAGCAGGTCACCCGCGAATTCACCGCCATGGCGGCCGAGGGGCTGGTCGACCGCACCCGCGGTGCCCTGGTCCTGCGCCGGCCCGACCTGCTCGAGGCCCGCGTGGCCGAGGCACTGCGCGAGGATTCCTGACGTCTTGCCGGACGCACCCGCGCTGCGCCTGGACAACCTCACCAAACGCTTCGGCACCCATGTCGCCGTCGATGCGGTGACGCTCGCGCTGGAGCCCGGGGAGTTCTTCTGCCTGCTCGGGCCGTCCGGCTGCGGGAAGAGCACGCTGCTGCGCATGATCGCCGGCTTCGAGACGCCGAGCTCGGGCCATGTCCGCCTCGGTGAGTTGGACCTCACCGCCCTGCCGCCCCATCGGCGGCCGGTGAACATGATGTTCCAGTCCTACGCCTTGTTCCCGCATATGAGCGTGGCCGGGAATGTCGGCTACGGCCTGAAGGGTCTGGGCCGAGCCGCCGCATCCGCCCGGGTGACCGAGCTTCTGCGCCTCGTCCAGCTCGCGGGCTTCGGGGATCGTCGGCCCGACACCCTTTCGGGTGGTCAGCGCCAGCGGGTGGCACTGGCCCGGGCGCTCGCCCGCGAGCCGAAGCTGCTCCTGCTGGACGAGCCCCTCGGCGCCCTTGACCGCGGCCTGCGCGAGGAGACTCAGGCCGAGCTGCGCGCCGTGCAGCGCCGCCTCGGTACCGCCTTCGTGGTCGTGACCCATGACCCCGAAGAGGCGATGATGCTGGCCGACCGCATCGGCGTAATGGAGGGCGGCCGCCTCGCGCAGGTCGGGACGCCCGCCGACCTGTACCGCCGCCCGGCCAGCCGGTTCGTGGCTGGTCTGCTCGGCGACGTGAACCTCATTGCAGGCCGCCTAGGGCCGCTTGAGGCCGGCGACACCCGTGCGGTGCAGACGGCATACGGGATCGTCCGCGGTTCCGTGACGGGGCTGCCGGAGGGCACCGCGGTCGTCGTCGCGGTGCGCCCGGACGACATCGTCCTCGGCACCGAAGGCTTTTTGGTCACGATCGCCGATACGGTGTTCCTCGGGGACCGTTTGCGTCGGACCCTGCGCCTGCCCGACGGCACCGTGCTGCGGTCGAGCGGACGACCGGGTGACGCGCAGGATCCCGTGGGCTCGGAAATCCGCTTCGGCTTCGCCCCCGCCGACGCCGTGATCCTGCCGGCATGACGCGGCCGGCACGCACGGATCGCGGCATGGCCGCCTCGGATGGGCGGCAGCCATGAGGGCAGGGGCGCCGGGGCGCCTGTTCGACCGGCTCGTGCGCCTGCCGCCGCTGCTCTGGCTGGCGGCCTTCTTCCTGCTGCCCTTCGCGATCACCTTGAAGATCAGCCTGTCGGAACCGGCCACGGCGATCCCGCCCTACCTGCCGGTGCTCGATTGGCAGGGCGGCCTCGAGGGCTGGTCGGCCTTTCTCGAGGCGCTGAACTTCGATAACTACGCGACACTGGCCTCCGACGCGCTCTACCGCGATGCGGCCCTCGGCTCGCTCGCCTACGCGGCGGCCGCCAGTCTGATCTTGGTGGTCCTCGGTACGCCACTCGCCTACGCGCTGGCCCGGGCCCCGGCCCGCTGGCAGCCGCTCCTCGTCGCCCTTGTGGTCGTCCCGTTCTGGACGAGCTTCCTGATCCGGGTCTACGCCTGGATCGCGATCCTCAAACCGGAGGGCCTGCTGAACTTCATCCTGCTCCGGTCGGGCGTGATCGTGAAGCCGCTGATCCTCCTGAACACCGACGCGGCGGTGATCGTCGGGCTGGTCTACGCCTACCTGCCCTTCATGGTCCTGCCGCTCTACGCGGTGATGAACCGCCTCGACCCGGCGCTGCGCGAGGCCGCGGCGGATCTCGGCGCCTCGCCGACCCGGGTGTTCTGGACCGTCACGCTGCCGCTCAGCCTGCCCGGGATCGCGGCGGGCGCAGGCCTCTGCTTCATCCCGATGGTCGGCGAGTTCGTCATCCCGGACCTGCTCGGCGGTTCCGAGACCCTGATGCTCGGCCGCGTGCTGTGGAGCGAGTTCTTCTCGAACCGCGACTGGCCGCTCGCTTCCGCGGTGGCGGTGCTGATCCTTGCCATCATCATCGGCCCGGTCGTGCTGTTCCGCGACAGCCTGCGTGCCGGCGAGGAGGGCCGCCCGTGACCTGGGTGACCCGTGCCGCCCTGATGCTCGGGCTCGGCTTCCTCTACGCGCCGATCCTGGTGCTGATCGCCTACTCGTTCAACGCCTCGGCGCTCGTCACCGTCTGGGGCGGCTTCTCCACCAGATGGTACGGCGCCCTCCTGGCCGACGCGCCGTTGATGGCGGCGGCCTGGGTCTCCCTGCAGGTTGCGCTGCTCGCGAGCCTGATCGCCACGATTCTCGGCACGCTCGCGGCGCTCATCCTGGAGCGCCACGGCCGTTTCCGCGGACGATCACTCTTCACCGGTCTGGTCTTCGGGCCGATGGTGATGCCCGAGGTGATGATCGGCCTGTCGCTTCTCCTGATGTTCATCGGCATCGGCGTTGACCGGGGCATCGTCACCCTCGTGATCGCGCACGCGACCTTCTGCACCGGCTTCGTCGCCGTGGTCGTGGCGGCGCGCCTGCGCGGGCTCGACCGCGGCCTGGAAGAGGCGGCCGCCGATCTCGGCGCGGGGCCGATGCGGGTCTTCCTGACCATCACGCTGCCGCTGCTGGCGCCCGCCGTTCTGGCCGGGGCGCTCCTGGCCTTCACGCTGTCGCTGGACGACCTCGTCATCGCGAGCTTCGTCTCGGGGCCGGGCTCCACCACCCTGCCGATGCGGCTCTACGGTCAGGTTCGGCTCGGGGTGAATCCGGAGATCAACGCCGCCTCGACGCTGCTCGTGGCGCTGGTGAGCGTCTTCGTGCTGCTGGCCTCGTGGCTCACAGCCCGGCGTTCCCGCGCCTGAGCGCCGTTCATCCGGCCGGCACCGTGATCCTGCACACGCGACGTGCGCTCGCGCACGCAGACACGCTCCGGGTGATCATACCCTCGTGAGGAACCCGCTGCCCAGCGCAGCGACGTCGTGAGGGAGTCTCGTCATGATTCGTGCTCTGACATTGCTATCCCTGGCCGCTTTCCTCAGCGCGTCTGCGGCGGAGGCCCGCTCGGCCCGAATCCACGCCAAACCGCAACCCAACCCCGGCATCAAGGCACGCGAATCGGTGCTGAGGGATTTCGACGCCCGGATGAGCCGCCTCGATGCGTTGATGGGCCTATCACCGAAAGCATCCCCGCGGTCGCGCTCGGCCGAAGCTGGGCGCTAGGCCGGTTCTGATCGACGAGTGGACGGTGGAAGTCAGCGGCCCAGGCCGCCGGCTTCCTCGATGAAGCGGGCGACGGCATCGGCGCCGTCGCCGCCCCGGAGGGACGCGAACACGTAGGGCCGCGTTCCGCGCATCCGCTGCGTATCGGCCTCCATGACCGACAGGTCGGCGCCGACCAATGGTGCCAGATCGGTCTTGTTGACGATCAGCAGGTCCGACCGCGTGATGCCGGGGCCGCCCTTGCGGGGGATCTTCTCGCCGCCGGCCACGTCGATGACGTACAGCGTGATGTCAGCGAGTTCCGGTGAGAACGTTGCCGCAAGATTGTCCCCGCCGGATTCGATCAGCACGAGGTCGAGCTTCGGGAAGCGCCGACTCATCTCGGCCACCGCGGCGAGGTTGATCGAGGCATCCTCGCGGATCGCCGTGTGCGGGCAGCCACCGGTCTCGACGCCGAGGATGCGCTCCTCCGGCAGGGCACCGGCCACCGTCAGGATCCGGGCGTCCTCCTTCGTGTAGATGTCGTTGGTGATCGCGCAGATCTCGTAGCGTTCACGGAAGCGCTTGCAGAGCTGCTCCATGAGCGCCGTCTTGCCGGAGCCGACAGGGCCGCCGATGCCGACGCGGAGCGGACCGTTCGAGGAGGTCATGATGCAGCCTCAGGATCGGAAGATGCGGGAATATTGCGTCTCGTGCCGGAAGGATCCGAGATCAAGGCGGACGGTGGCCGAGCCGATCGCGTCGAGATCGGCCGCGCCGGCCGCCTCGGCGACCCGGGTCAGCCGGGGTATCAGGGCGGCGATCACCCGCGTCCCAGCGGCCTGTCCCACGGGAGCCGCCCGCAACGCTGCCGAGACGAGGTTCTGGACGAAGGCGAGGCCGTAGGCGGCGAGCAGGGGCGGCAATGCCATCCCGTGCGCGCCCGCTGCCGCACCGACCGCCACGGGATACGCGACCGGTCCTGAAAGCTGCACGGCCAAAGCCGTCAGGGCGTCGCAGGGCCAAGCGCCGAGCGTCGCGTCGAGGAAGCTGCGCCCCTGCTGACTAGTCTCCAGATGCAGTTCGCGCGACGGCGCCAGGGCCAGCGCAAGGTCGTTGATCGCGGCGATCCGCGCCGGTTCGCCGGACGACACCGCTCGATGCGCGTGGGCGGCCAGGATCAGGTCGTTGCGCAGGGCGCCATGCGCGCAGACATCGGCGAGCCAGGCGGCGAGGCTCGCCTCGTCGCGCACGTCCCCGGACTCGGCCGCCCATTCCAGCCCGTGGGAATAGGCGTAGGCGCCCACCGGATAGCCCGGCGACAGCCATGCCATCAGCCGCAACGCCTCAAGGCTCTCACACATCGGCGTGATGGTGATGGTGCCCGCTTTGCGGGTGATCATGACCGTGACCGCCGGAATAGGCCCCGCCCTCCGGCCGGAACGGGCGCTCCACCGGCTCGGCGCTGCCGCCCAGCCCCCGGATCATGTCGGCGAGCACATGATCGTCGGCGATCCAGACCGCCTCCGCGCCGATCTCGGCCGGGATGTGCCGGTTGCCGATATGCCAGATCAGCCGCTTGAGGGCATGGTCGCTCGTGGCGCGAATCTCAAGCAGCCGCTCGGGCGCCGCCTCGACCCAGATCAGCCGGCCATCCTCCAGCACCAGGGCGTCGCCGTCGTCCAGCACGGCCGCCTCCGGCAGATCCAGCAGGAAGCCCAAGCCCCCGGCGCCGCGCAGGGCAATGCGGCGGCGATGGCGCTCGCCGGATTCCAGCACGACCCGGTCGACGATCTCGCCGCCGGACAGGTGCTCGCGGCGCAGGATGCGGGTGGCGCGGATCATGAATTCAACGCTGCTCGATCAGGCCGGGCCTTCCCGACGGTGAAGCTTCGTCGGGCGCGTATTCGCTTGCGAGGAGACGGATCGAAGGAAAGACCGACATCGGCTTTATACGCGCCACGATCGCTCAGAACAGGAAATAGCGCTGCGCCATCGGCAGCACCTCGGCGGGCTCGCAGACCAAGAGTTCGCCGTCGGCCCGGACGTCGTAGGTCTCGGGATCGACCTCGATCACCGGCGTGGCGTCGTTGAGCACCATGTCCTTCTTCGAGATTCCGCCGCGGACATTCTCCACCGCCACCAGCTGCTTCTGCACGCCGAGCCGCTCCCGCAACCCGTCCTCCACCGCTGCCCGGGACACGAAGGTCAGGGCCGTGGCGTAGGGCACGCGCCCGTACGCGCCGAACATCGGGCGGTAATGGACCGGCTGCGGCGTCGGGATCGAGGCGTTCGGGTCGCCCATCGGGGCGGCCGCGATGCTGCCGCCCTTCAGCACGAGATCGGGCTTCACCCCGAAGAAGGCCGGGGTCCAGAGCACGAGGTCGGCGAGCTTGCCGGGCTCCACCGAGCCGATGTGCTTCGACACGCCGTGCGCGATGGCCGGGTTGATCGTGTATTTGGCGACGTAGCGCCTAGCGCGCAGGTTGTCGGTTCCGGAGGTGTCGCCCGCCAGAGCGCCGCGCTGGCGCTTCATCTTGTCGGCGGTCTGCCAGGTGCGGATCACGACCTCGCCGACCCGGCCCATGGCCTGGCTGTCCGACGACATCATCGAGAGCGCGCCGATATCGTGCAGGATGTCCTCGGCCGCGATCGTCTCGCGCCGGATTCGGCTCTCCGCGAAGGCGAGATCCTCGGGAATCGACGGGTCGAGGTGATGGCAGACCATGAGCATGTCGAGATGCTCGTCGATCGTGTTCTTCGTGTAGGGGCGGGTTGGGTTCGTCGAGGACGGGAGCACGTTCGGCAGCCCGGCAACCTTGATGATGTCCGGCGCGTGGCCGCCGCCTGCCCCCTCGGTGTGGAAGGCGTGGATCGTCCGACCCTTGAAGGCCGCGATCGTGTCCTCGACGAAGCCCGACTCGTTGAGCGTGTCGGTGTGGATCATGACCTGGATGTCGTGGTCATCCGCCACCGACAGGCAGGTATCGATCGCCGCCGGCGTCGTGCCCCAATCCTCGTGGAGCTTCAGGGCGCAGGCCCCCGCCCGGACCATCTCGATGAGGCTGTCCGGGCGCGAGGCGTTGCCCTTGCCGGCGAATGCCAGGTTCATCGGGAAGCTGTCGGCCGCCTCGATCATCCGGGCGATGTGCCAGGGGCCGGGCGTGCAGGTGGTGGCGAAGGTGCCGTGCGCCGGCCCGGTGCCGCCGCCCAGCATCGTGGTGACGCCGGAGCACAGGGCCTCCTCGATCTGCTGCGGGCAGATGAAGTGGATGTGGCTGTCGAACCCGCCGGCCGTGAGGATCTTGCCCTCGCCGGCGATCACCTCGGTGCCGGGGCCGACCACGATGTCGACACCGGGCTGCACGTCGGGGTTGCCGGCTTTGCCGAGCCTGAAGATCCGCCCGCGCACGATGCCGACATCGCATTTCACGATGCCCCAATGATCGAGCACCACCGCGTTGGTGATCACCGTGTCGACGGCGCCGGCCGCGTTGGTGACCTGGCTCTGGCCCATCCCGTCGCGGATGACCTTGCCGCCGCCGAACTTCACCTCCTCGCCGTAGCTGGTGAAGTCGCGCTCCACCGTGATCTCGAGGCACGTATCCGCGAGCCGGATTCGGTCGCCGGTGGTCGGGCCGAACATGTCGGCATAGGCGGCGCGGGGGAGGGCGGCGGGCTTGGGCATGTTGGCCATCGTCAAAGCTTGCCCATCACGTCACCCCGGAACCCGTACACCGTGCGTCCGCCCGAGAGCGGCACGAGCACGACCTCCCGGGTCGAGCCCGGCTCGAACCGCACCGCCGTGCCGGGCGCGATGTCGAGGCGCCGGCCGCGCGCCTTCTCGCGCTCGAAGACGAGGCCGGGATTGACCTCGAAGAAGTGGTAGTGGGAACCGACCTGGATCGGACGATCGCCCGTATTGGCAACCTCGATCACAGTCCGGTCTGCACCGGCATTGAACACGATCTCGCCCGGCAAAGTGGTGACCGTGCCTGGCACGTCCGCGGACGCTGCTCCCCGGATTGGGTGATGCACGGTCACGAGCTTGGTCCCATCCGGGAACGTCGCCTCCACCTGAATATCGGGGATCAGCTCGGCGATGCCGGGCATCACCTGGTCGGCCGTGAGCACGTTGGCCCCCGCCTGCATCAGTTCGGCGACGCTGCGCCCGTCGCGAGCCCCCTCGACCACGAAATCGGTGATCAGCGCCACAGCCTCGGGATGGTTGAGCTTGACCCCGCGCGCCAGGCGGTTGCGAGCCACCTGCGCCGCCATGGCGATCAGCAGCTTGTCCTTCTCGCGGGGCGTCAGCAGCACGGGATACCTCGTCGTCGCGGCGACGGGAGCAAGGATCATGCTCGGCGTGGGGTCAAGACGGATCCGTGGTGCCCTCTACCGCTCCATCCCGGCGAACCCCGCGAACATTTCCGGCACCGTCGAGCCCTTCAGCTTGGCTGGGAGGTCGCGGGGATGGATGAAGTCGTCCCGAAACCAGGGATATCGTCCGGGATCGAAGCTGGCGCGGATCCAGTCGATCGACCGTCGAACCCGCTCGATCCGCTCGGCATCGGGATGATAGGTCAGCCAGATGTCGAGGCCGATTTGGACGAGGCCGTCGATCGGAACGACGCGGGCGCCGATCGCGCTCGCATAGGTCGGGAGCCAGCCGATGCCGGCACCGTTGGCCACCGCCCAGTAATGGGCGCTGCTCACGTTGGTCTTGAGCGTCACATAGCCGGATTGCGGGAGCCCGGGCGTGTGGCGGGCATACTCGGCCATGCTGACCGTCTGACTGGAGACTTGGAGGACCAGCCGATGACGGATCGCGTCTTCGACGCCGCCAGGCATCCCGTAGATGTCGATGTAGCTGCGTGCTGCGAAGGCCATCACATGCAGCCGCCCGAGCTTCACCAACTTGAGATCCGGATTGACCGGCCGCACCAGCTGGACCGCCACATCGGCTTCCAGGCGGGCGACGTCCGCCGGGTCCATGGTGCAGCGTAAGTCCACGACGAGGCGCGGATTCGAGCGCTGGAACTCGACGAGCCGCGGGGCCAGCCAGAACGTCCCGAGACCTTCGGTGACCGCGATGCGCACCTCGCCATCCGGTGTCGCCGAAGCCGCGTCCCGCGCGCGCAGGACCGAGTAGGCCGCACTCTCCATCGTTCGTGTCGCCGACAGGATCTTCTCGCCTTCCGCAGTCAGGCGGATTCC